>CALDSP010000345.1 GCA_937924465.1 uncultured Leptospiraceae bacterium | reverse complement strand
CTTTCTAAAAAAAGCTCATATTAAAAGAATCTTAAATTCTTGTGATTTTTTTCAAATTCCTGTTAATAAAATTTTATTTCTCAAAGAGATCAAGAAATTAGAGAAAAACTCTTGCGAAAATTTTCGTTTTAAATGGAAAATTGACAAGCAAGGAAATTTTTCTTTTGAGAGAACTCAATTCACTCCATTTCAAAAAGAAGGAAAAATTCTTATAGCAAAAAATAAAATCAATTCAAAAGATATTTTTTTATATCACAAAACAACAGAAAGAAAGTTTTATAATTTAGAGTTTTCTAATTTAGATAAAAAAATTTTTATTGATAAAATTTTTTTAAACGAAAAAGAAGAAATTACAGAAGGTTGTATTACAAATATTTTTGTAAAAATTGAAAATGTTTATTATACTCCTCCCCAAAGCTGTGGACTTTTAAAAGGAACTTACAGAACTTACCTTTTAAAAAAATATCCCAAATTTTTTCGTGAAAAAATTCTAAAAGTGGAAGATTTACAAAAAAGTCAAAAAATTTTTATTTGCAATTCCATAAGAGGAATTGTGAAAGTAGAAAGTTTCTATATAGAAAAATAATTATTCACATGAATGCAAGTGGCTAAAACCACTTGCATGTATTCTATTTTACTTTGATTACAGTAAAATTTCGTGTATTATCTGGATTGGTAGTATAACCACCTATGAGCACTTTCCCATCTGAAAGAAGCTCCATATCAAAGGCTTCATCGTTCTTATTTGTTAAAAGATCCCACTGAAATAAACCACTTGAACCAAACGCGGTATCTATACTTCCATCATTTGGTTTGATTCTAATCAATGAATAACTTTTTTGAGGTACGTTATCTTCTACAACTCCACTTATAAGTAAATCTCCATTTGGTTGGATAGCAATAGAATAACCACTTCCCTTTTTACCCAAAAAATTATATTCTTGAAGACCTCCCGCTCCAAAGTTAGTATCAAGATTTAAAGAACTATCGTACTTCAAAACAACTATATTTCTGTTAACAAGATCATCATACCATCCTGTAGTATAAATATTCCCATTTGCATCCAAAACTAAATCTCTAATTTTAATATTTTTCTTCTGATAGGCAGAGCTTTCTTGTTTTAGTGTTCCATTTGCAGAAACTTTAATAATACGAGTTTGACGTTCTGGAGAACTAAATTGTTTGTTTACCAGAGCTTCCAAAAGAGGAATCTAATGCCCCATCTGGATTGAGTTTCATAATTCCAAAATCTATTTCCGTTGCCTCGCCGGAAGAATTGTTGTTTTTATCTAGACAAACCGGACCAGCAATAAGAATTTTTCCATCGGGTTGCACAGCAATTTCCATTTTCTCAACAGTCGTGCTAAAGGAAGTATTAGACATAAAATTATTCGGATTTACTTGGAACTCCATATCGAGAACACCTGTAGAAGGTGTGAATCAATTTACATTGCCAGAGTTAGAACCAGAATTTGAATTATTCCCTGTGCTGTCCGAAGAAGTATTATTTATAGGGGTATTAGATGTAGGAGTAGTTGCTAATTGCAATTGTGAGAGAGCTCCGCCAAGAAGCAATAACCCCATTCCTTTTTTTTTTAGATGAGCAACCTGAAAATATCAGGGTAAATAACATTGCAAAACTTAACAATATTTTCATACTATCTTCCTAATTCTTAGAAATACACAAAACAGGAAAAAATAATTATGATTTTTCTCATAAAAATTTTAAGTAAGAATACTAGTTAGTATAAAAACTTCATAGATTTAAAAATTGATTCATGCTTTATTAGTGTTTATGATTCTAATAACTCAAAAGAATAGAAGGTAGAAAGTGAAATTTATTGATATACATTCTCATAGCTTAACCGTGAAAGACCATAATGTTATTCATTCTTTAGATGTTAGTGAGTTTTCCCAATTTAATGTAAATAACTATTTTACCACAGGAATTCATCCTTGGAAAATTTCTACCACTTGGAAAACTGATTTTATAGTTCTAAAAAAAATAATTTCTAGTCCTGAATGTGTGGGAATTGGAGAAACAGGTTTAGATAGGTTAAAAGGAGAAAATTTTTCTATCCAAGAAGAGGTTTTGTTTTGGCATATTCAACTTTCCGAAGAGACACAACTACCTCTGGTTTTACATGTTGTACGTTCTTATGAAAAAATTTTAGAGATTCATAAAAAACTTCATCCTAAATCAAAATGGATCGTGCATGGATTCCAATCAAGTCTTCAAGTAGCAGAGCAACTGTGGAAAAAAAATATTTATACCTCTTTTGGAGAGAGTCTGCTTTTATCTAAAAAACTACAAAAAGTTTTTCAAGAAGCCCCTTTAGAATTTTGCTTTTTAGAAACAGATGAATCTCTACTAGATATTCAAAAAATTTATGATTTCTCGGCTAATTTAAAAAATATTTCTATAGAAAATTTACTTTATCAAATTTCTATGAATTTAAAAAAAGTATTTCCAAAAATTATTTATGAGTTTTGAATTTTTATCTAGAACTAAACTTTTACTAGGAGAAGAAAAATTAGAAATTTTACAAAACTCTCATGTTTTTGTGTTTGGACTGGGAGGAGTAGGAGCTTGTGCTGCAGAAATGCTTGTCCGAGCAGGTGTAGGAAAGCTAAGCATTGTAGATGGGGATGAAATTGTTTTATCTAATTTAAACCGTCAACTTCACACTTTAACAGAAAATATTGGTAAATCTAAAGCAGAGACTCTTGCCAAAAGACTTCTTTCTATAAATCCTGCTTTAACGTTGAGCGTCATTTCCAAATATTTAGATAAAAAAAAAGATTTTGAGGAAACTTTAGAAAAAAAACCCAATGTTTGTATTGATGCGATTGATACCCTAACCAATAAATGTAATTTAATTATCACTTGCGTTGAGCGACAAATTCCTGTTATTAGCTCAATGGGAGCAGGAGGTAGAGTCAATCCTAATTTAATTCACGTAAGTGACATTTCTAAAACTTACAATTGTAGACTTGCCTACTATGTAAGAAAAAAATTAAAAAAAGCAGGGATTCATAGAGGCGTAAAAGTTGTATTTTCTTCGGAAAGACCAAAAAAAGAATCCCTTACGTTAGATGAAAAAGTAAAAGGAAAAAAATCTACAATAGGAACTATCTCTTATCTACCTAATTTGTTTGGTTGTTTTCTAAGTGCTGAAGCAATCAATACCCTGTTAAAAATTTATTAAATAAACAAAACAGGGCTAAAAAAAGTCTTTGAGTAATTATTCTTTTTCAGCAAGCCATCTTTCTGCCTCCAAAGCTGCCATACACCCCGACCCTGCTGCCGTAATGGCTTGCCTATATACTTTATCTTGCACATCTCCAGCAGCAAAAACTCCTGCAATATTCGTTTTTGTTGTTCCGGGTTCTGTAAGTATGTACCCTTGTTCATCTAATTTTAAATAATCTTTAAAAATTTCTGTATTTGGTTGATGTCCAATTGCATAAAACAAACCACCCACAGAAAGTTCTGTTTGTTCGGAAGTGACAGTGTCACGCAACGTTAAGCTAGTAAGTAAGTTACCATCTCCATTAGCTTTTTCTAAAACTTTGTTCCATAGAATTTGAATTTTTGGATTTGTCATGGCTCGCTTTTGCATAATTTGAGAGGCACGGAGTTTATCTCTTCTATGGATTAAATACACTTTAGAGGCAAACTTTGTTAAATGAGTAGCTTCCTCTACTGCAGAATCACCCCCTCCTACTACTGCTAACTCTTTATTTCGATAAATAGGAAGAGCCCCATCGCAAACAGCACAAGCAGAGATCCCCCTCTGCCAATAAATTTCCTCTCCGGGAACATGCATTCTTTTTGCAGTAGCGCCTGTAGCAATGATCACCGATTCTGCCTCACATTCCTCTTCTTCAGTCCACACTCGAAAAGGGTAAACAGAAAAATCTACTTTTATAACAGTCTGGGTTTTAATGGTTGTACCATATTTTAAAGATTGTTCCCGAAAAAGTTGAGTGAGTTTTGTTCCATCGATTCCTTCTGGAAATCCGGGAAAGTTTTCTACCTCTGTTGTTGTAGTAAGTTGACCTCCTGCAGCAATTCCACCTGCCATAAAACCTTCATACATAAGGGGATTTAAATTTGCTCTTGCAGCATAAATAGCGGCAGTATGTCCTGCCGGACCTGAACCTATAATTACAATTTTATGTTTCATTGTTTCTCCTTATTTTAGAATTATTCTAAAAATATTGATTTATACAACTGTTTTTTTATTTCACAAAAAACGATTTTTCCAAAACTCGAACGAAGTCAAATTTGGAAATTCTTTTTTCCAGAGATGAGCAACCCTTCGAGCTTTAAACAGCAACAAAGCACTCACTTGTAGTAATTTCCAAAATAGTTTTTTTGCACGAGTAGGATTTTTCTTATAATTACGCATTCTCCCACGAAATGGAATTAAAATTTCAATTTCTTTTGCTCCAAAACTCAAAGCCAATCTTTCTAAAACTCCCGAACTCAATCTACCTGTGTTTATAAAAAGAATTGCTTTATAAAAAAAACCCGATCTCCAAAATAAATTTATAGTAATTGTATTCAAGAAAGCAAGCAAC
>CALDSP010000344.1 GCA_937924465.1 uncultured Leptospiraceae bacterium | reverse complement strand
AATATTGAAATGAAATAAAGATAAATCATTTGAAGACTATTCCAATTTTATAAGAGATTTTATCAAGTAAACTTTACATTAATAAGCCATGTCTTTTTTAATGCAAAATTTTTATGATTTTTGGTTGCCTTTGTAAAAAATTTATTTTAGTGCTTGTTTGATTTGTTCTTTGCCATTTTCATAACTTGCAAATAAAACACAGTCACATTTGTTCCAAGAGGCTTTTTCGTCTTTGGGTATGCATTCATAGTAAAAACTTCTTCCTTTTTCTAAAGTGTTGTATTCTATAATTTTGTTTTTTAGACCAATCCATTTTTCTTTATCAAATGCAATTCCTATTTCTTTTGCTGCATCTTCTATCATAGACTCGTAAAGATTTTCTTTTCCGTGAAATAAAACATTGTTTATACAACTGCTTTTTTTAGTTTTGGGAACTTGAGTTTCTGCTACATAACTATCTGTATTATGATAAATTTTATAATATGTTTCCTTAGGAGACTCTTTGCAAATTTCTTTTTGAGAAAGTAATTTAGGAGAATAAGACCAATCCCCTTTTTGTGCTAAAGCCCAAATTTCTTCACGAGTAGGTGGAGGAATTTTTGTGCAGTTAGAAAGTGTTTTTTTTTCTATCTCAAAAGAATATGGGATGGCAGTGGTTTCACAGTTGCATCCACATTTTCGGAATCGTTCTTGTTCAAATTCTAAGATTTTTTTATCTAACTCTAGTCGTTCTTTTTCTAAAGAATTACAGGAAATTTCTAAAAAAATAAGTAAAATAGTAATTAGGAATTTCATTCTAAATTTTCTTCTTGAGTAAAGTTTGAATTATAAATTTGTTTTGCACTTGCTTTGATTTTTTCATGATTGACAATTTGAATGCAGCGTTTCAAGTCTTGTTTGGATTTTTCGATATCTCCATTTTCTAAATAAGAGATTCCTCTGTAATATAGAGTGATTCCTATATCTTCTTCTGGATAATCATTTAAATATTGAGTCCAAACAGAGATAGAATCTACATATTTTTTTAGGCGGAATAAACTCATCCCCAAAAGAAATAAAGCTTCTTTTCGCTTTTCGGTCAATTCATTTGAATTTTGATAGCTTTGCAAAGCTAAACCTTGAGACTGTTCGTAATTTTCTAATTCATAATGTAAACGCCCTAAGTTATATAAATGCAATGGTGAGTTAGGTTCAGCTTCTAATTTTTTAAGTAAAAGTTCTTTCTCTTCTTTTTTTATTAGCGCGTAACGTAATCGATATTTTAAAATTTCTACAGAAGGAAGGCCTACAATTTTTACGAAGTTTGTTTCATCTGAATCTAAGATAAGCAAAGTAGGATAGGCTACAATTTTGTATTTTAAAGTAAGTTCTTTATGTGTTTCTCCATTGATTCTTACTGTTTGAAAATTTTTTAACTGTTCTTGTATCTCCGGATGAGGTAGGATTTTAGAGTCTAGCACTTGACAATATTTACACCAATCGGTATAAAATTCTACTATGACAGGAACTAATTTTTGTTTTGAAAGACTCAATCCTTCTTCAAGAGAAGAACTCCAAGGAATTTCAGAAGAAAAACTGAAACTACTAAGCAAAAACAACAAAAAAATAAACTTCATATAATTTCCACACTTTATGTTTTATTAAAAGATTTTTTTACCTATAATATTTGACTTAAGAATCAGTCCAAAGTCTCTTGAATCTAAACATTCGTCTTGGTTATCACAGAAAAGAAAGTATTGATTTTTTCCTACGTGTATGGCTTCCAAGTTATCTCGTTTGGAGATTAAACTTCCAAAACTTGCTCTTTTGTCACTTAAATGAAGGTTCAAGTCTTGTACAAGTTTTCCATTTTTATAGACTTTTTTATTTTTAATAAAAATTTTATCTCCTTCTACCCCAATTACTCTTGCAATAAAAACTTTTTTAGGATTATGAACGTAAGCTAAAACAATATTTCCTTGCTCTAGTTTATTCCAAATTTTTGTCAGGTAAATACGTTCGCCTTTTTTGAAATTGGGAAACATAGAAGAAGTTTGTAATTTGTGTGAAAATAAAAAAAATTGCTTTGTAAAAAAACCTAATCCAATTGATATAAAAACTATCAAACTAATTCTAATGAAAATTTTTCTAAAAGAAATTTTGGGTTCTTTTGTCTTATAAGCATAGACCATAATTTTACTTAAATTTTAAAGTGAATTTCTTTTCAACTCATTTCAAAAAAACAAAGTAAGTTGAAGATGAGCATTTTTGTATTTAGAATATAAGATTCAAGGATAAAAAAAGAATTTCTTTTAAACGAAAACTAACCAAAAAAGATAAAAAGAGAGATGACGAAACAAACAATTTTTAGAAACGTGTTTACTAGGAAGATTCAGAATGAAAGTAGAAACTAAAAATTCAGAAAAACAGTCCCTTGTCCCTTCTTTAATTACTCCACAGGAAGCTCTTCAAATTTTACAAAATGAAATTCCTTTATTAGAAGTTTTACAAAGAGCTTATGAACCTCGTAAAAAATATTTTGGAAATAAAGTCCGAATTCATATTTTAGATAATGTTAAAAATGGCAACTGTGCTGAGGACTGTGGCTACTGCGCCCAACGTAAAAACTCTGATTCTGGAATTACAAACTATGGACTCAAATCAGAAGAAGAAATCTTACAAGATGCAAAACAAGCCAAAGAAAATGGAGCGTATCGTTTTTGTATGGTAACGGCAGGCACAGGACCTAGTCTAAAAGTTACAGAAAAATTAGCTAAAATTATTTCTAGGATTACTCATGAACTAGATTTAAAAGTTTGTTTGTCTGCAGGACTTTTAGATGAACAAAAAGCAAAAATTTTAAGTGAGTCGGGTTTAGATCGATACAATCATAACCTAAACACATCTTCTAAGCATTATTCTAAAATTTGTACAACTCATACGTATGAGGATCGGATTCAAACTCTGGAACATCTCAACAGAGAGAACGTAGGTTTATGTAGTGGTTTGATTGTGGGTATGGGAGAAAGTTTAGAAGACTTAGTGGAGGTCGCTTTTACTTTAAAAAATTTAAAAGTAATTTCTATTCCTGTTAATTTTTTTATTCCTATTACAAACCATGCAATTCAAAATCCAAATCTTTTAACTCCCGAGTTTTGTTTAAGAGTTCTTTCTATGTTTCGGCTTGTAAATCCAGACTCTGAAATTCGAATTGCCGCGGGTAGAGAAGGTCATTTACGAAGTTTGCAAGCTCTATCTCTTTATCCTGCAAATTCCCTTTTTGCATCGGGATATTTAAATGTAAAGGGGAGTGAAATTAGTCAAACTATTTCTATGATTTATGATGCAGGTTTTGAACCCGAGCTAGAAAATAAAAACTTTACGCAGCAGATGCTTCATCCTTATGATAGCTCTAATTTTCCTAGTTTGTATAAATTTCCAAATTCTCAGAAGTAGTATGATCTCATAAAAATTTTTTTAATTTTCAATCTAATTTTAAATGTATAAGATAGAAAGATTTCTAATTAGAATTTTCTTATTTTTGTGTTTTTCCGTTTACTCTTGTATTCAAACAACGAAAGATCCTAATTTAAAAATTTTTTATAAAATTAGCTTTTTATTAGAGAGTTCTCTTGTAAAAGTTTGTGTGTTGAAAATTCAAAAAAATGAATTTAATCCGAGTTCTATTTGTTCAGCTGAATTTGCTTTTAAAAATGATTCTTGTAGGGTGCTCTATTTTTCCAATCTTGATTCAAACTCAAACAAAGAAAAGTTTCTTCATTCTCAATTTCTTAAAATACTTTCAGAACTAGAACTCAAAGATCCAAATATAAAAGATTCTCTAAATTCTATTTTTATTGTGACCTATGAAAAAGAATTTTTAAATAAACAAAAGGAATTTCAGAAGGAATTTGAATCTAGTTTAAAGAGATATAAACTC
>CALDSP010000343.1 GCA_937924465.1 uncultured Leptospiraceae bacterium | reverse complement strand
TTTTTTAGAAATAGAAAAAATATTAAAAAAAAAGTTTTAATAACGAGGTTCTTCATCAAAATTATAATCTTCATTTTCATCAGTTACCTCTGAATAATCATCTTCATTAAACTGATGTCTTTGCCGAACTTGTTTTTCTTTAAAAAGATATAAACCTATAATTAAAACAGAGTTAATGAAAATAATAAAGAACATCATTTCATGATAAGTTCCATAGGAAGAAAAAGCAGAGGCAAGTAGAGTAACAGAACTTCCTGCAAGAGCTGGAATTTCTTGTGAGAGAATTTTATAGGTTGGATGAGATTTAGAAAATCCAGAACCTATATAATTTTTAAGAACTGGCATTCCAAAAGAAATGATTGCTGGTAAAAGCACAGAATGAAATATATAAGGAGCAGGTTCATCGGCATAATGAGAACTTCCAAAAAGTCCTCCTAAAAGTATCCATAGAAAAGAAAAAAAACTCATTCCAAAAAAAACTAAAATCCCATATTGCAAATTTCCATGAGCTTCAAAGACTGCTATAGCTTGTTTAGGAAGAATATGAGCAAAATCTAAAAGTTCATTTCTTTGAAAATTGGTTCGGTCTGTGTCAGAGAAAAGAATATAGTAGTGACTCAATAAACCTAATAGGAAGTAGAAAAATAGAAAAAAAAGAATGAAAAGTAAAAATTCCATAATTAGTGCCTAAAATGTCTTATTCCAGTGAATACCATAATCAATCCGTGTTCATTGGCCGCTTGAATCACTTCTTCATCTCTTACCGAACCTCCAGGTTGAATAATGGCTCTTGCTTTAGTTTTTGCTATGGCATCTACTCCATCTCGAAATGGGAAAAAAGCATCACTGGCTACATAAGAGCCAACCAAACTCAAACCACTTTTTTGTGCTTTCATGGCTCCTAATTCTACAGAATCTACTCTAGACATTTGTCCAGCTCCTATTCCCAAAGTAGCTTGTTTGTCTGTGTATACAATAGCGTTCGATTTGATAAGGCGAACCACAGCCCAAGCAAAACTCAAGCCCTCTATATCTTCATCGGTTGGTTGAGCTTTACTCACAACTTTAAAATTTTCTTTTGGGACTATAAAATAATCTCTTTCTTGAAGCAAAAGCCCTGCATGAATAGGACGATATTCGTATTTTGATAAGGCAATTGAAAAATTAGGAATTTCTATAATTCGAATGTTTGGTTTTTTTTGAAAAATGGCTTTGGCAGATTCCGTAAATTTTTCGGCAATCACACCTTCCACAAAATTTTCAGTAATGGTAAGGGCTAATTCCTCATTTACTTCTCCATGAATTCCTATTATCCCACCAAAAGCAGAAATGGGATCAGTTCGTCTTGCTAACACAAAAGACTCTAGAGGAGTAGTAGAAGAAGCCACTCCACAGGGATTTAAATGTTTTATAATGACGGCAGAGTTCTTAGGAAGTAAGGCAGCCGAGTGAAATGCTGCATCAAAATCTAACATGTTATTGTAAGAGAGCTCTTTTCCTTGCATGGATTGGAAAGTAGTAGACGGAAGGCTTGGAGTATAATACGCTGCTTTTTGATGTGGATTTTCTCCATAACGTAGGTTTTGTTGTTTACGAAAGGAAAGGTTTAAAACCTCTGGAAACTCTTCTTTTTGTATATCTCTTAAATAATTTGCAATCCAACTATCATACATAGAAGTGAAAGAAAAAACTTTATAAGCCAAACGAAATGAAGTTGCTTGATTTATTTTTCCATGATTTGCTTCCATTTCTTTTTGAATGAGTTCATAGTCTAAAACATCGGTCACTACTACAGTATGCTTGTAATTTTTGGCTCCACTCCGTAACATAGAAGGTCCACCAATATCGATGTTTTCAATTGCATCTTCTAAGCTTACATTTGGTTTAGAGATTGTTTGAGCAAAAGGATATAAATTTACAACTACAAGATCAATTGAATCAATTTTATGATTTGCAAGATCTTGTCTGTGAAATTCTTTATCTAAGTCTGCAAGTAGTCCTGCATGAATTTTAGGATGTAAGGTTTTGACTCGACCTTCTAATATTTCTGGAAAGCCTGTAAAATCTTCTACTGCAATTGCTGGAATTCCATTTTGTGTGAGTTCTTTGAATGTTCCTCCGGTAGATAAAATTTCTACACCTTGGGAATGTAGGAACTTAGCAAAGGAAACTAAATTTGTTTTATCACTTACAGAAACTAAAGCTCTTTTAATTGTAATTTGATTCATTCTTCTATAACAACCCTTCTATTTATAATTTTGATTTTTCCTTCAATAAAATATTTCACTGATTTAGGAAGAATTTTGTGTTCTTCTTTATGAATAGCACTTTCCAAGTCTGCAAGGCTCATATTTGGTTTAATTTTTACTATGCTTTGTAAAATGATAATTCCACCATCTAAAGTGTTGTCAATAAAATGTGTAGTGCAACCTGTAACTTGAACTCCATATTCCCATGCTTTTTGGATGGAACCTATTCCTGGGAAGGCAGGTAAAAGGGAGGGGTGTATGTTAATAATTTTTCGCTCAAAATAATTTACAATCTCTGGCGGCAGAATTTTCATAAAACCAGCTGCTACTATTAAATCTGGTTCTGAATCTTTTAAAGTTTTAAATAATTTTTCATTGAAATTTGTTCTCTCTTCCTTGCGAAAAGGAATGCATATAGCTCGAATGTTAAAAGAATCGGCTAGAAGTAGGGCACCCGCAGTGGGATTGTCTGAAATAAGAGCTACAATTTCTGCGTTTAATTTTTTACGTTTTATAAATTGTACTAAAGCCGCAAAATTACTCCCTCTTCCAGACGCAAGAACGACAATTTTTTTTTTCATACAAAGATTTGCTTGCTAAAATCTCTTCACTTTAGAAAATTTGAAGTATTAAAGTCAATTATTTAAAAGATTGGTTTTTTTGTCGATTGAATTTCATAGGAGTTATTCATGTCACTTTCAAAAAGAACAGGTTATACATCCACAAGCGATGCTTATAAAAGTAACGAAATTTCTACTGCTAGCCAAGCTAAACTAATTGTTATGCTTTATGATGGAGCAGTGAGGTTTTTAGACATTGCTTTAGAGCATATTCATAATCCAAAGCGTTATGATGTAGTGAGTTCAAACCTTATCAAAGTTGGAGATATTATTTCTGAACTAATGGTTTCTTTAAATTTAGATGAGGGTGGCAAAATGGCAAATGACTTATTATCTATTTATGTTTATCTTAAAAAAAGATTGATTGAAGCTAACCTCAAGAAAGACAAAAATATTGTTCTAGAAGTTCGCAAACATCTTTCTGAACTAAAAACAGCATGGGAAGAAATAGAAAAAAAAGAAGGATCTTCTCAAGTTGCAATGCCTAAATCCACTGGACTTTCTATTAAGGGTTAAACTATGTCAACTAGCAAAGAAAGGCTATTTCAAAAAAAGTATGCCTTGCTTGCTAGACTTAAAAAAAATTTAACTGACTTGAATCATAAAATCTTATTTCATTCTGTTGAGGAGTGTGGAATTTGGATTGATCAAAATCAAAAAATTGTTTCCATACTTTCTAAGTTAGATCAAAGAATAAAAAATACGTTAAGCGACATTCCTAAGGATCCCGAACTTTATAAAATTCTTGAAGAATGTTTAGAACTTCAAAAAAGTTTTGAGACTCGTTGGAATCAACTCACAAAGTCTTTTAAAATAGAACTTACAGAATTGGAAGTGAAAAGGCAACTTCGACAAAGTTTAAGGACAAGATTTGAATTCTAAGTTACAAGAAGCTTTAGATTTTTTTCATCTTAAAAAAAACTTTTCTTTTTTAGATTTACAGTCTCGTTATAGAGAACTTGTAAAAAAATACCATCCCGATAGAGGAGAGTATACTTCTACAGTTTTATTTATAAAACTTTTAGAATATAAACAAATCTTAGAAAAATATTTGCTCGAAAATGAAAATGAGCAGTTCAATTTTGAAAATACAAAAGCATCAGATTATGAGTTATATAAAAAGGCTAAGCAAATAGAAAATGATGCAATTTTAAGTTATTTTAACTCTCGTAAAAACATATCTATTGTAGAATTGAATTTAGAACGAAATCCAGAATTAAAAATTTTAATTGAAGAATTAAAAAAATCAAAAACTCTTTATGAAGAACTTATAAAAAAATTTCCAAACTCCATTTGGATAAGAGATGCCAAAGATTCTATGGAAAGTATGAAAGTTTGGTGGAAATCTCAAGATTAAAATCAATTTATTTAAAGCCTTGACTTTTTTGGAGGTCTTTTTAATATACTTCCCAATTCGTATGAGGATAGGTTTTTTGGTAAATTCCCTTAGTAGTAAAAATGAGGGTTTAACTACTCATGATATTGCTTTTGCTGCTGTAAAGAGAAATCATGAAGTTTTTTTTTTCCTGTTACTGAACTTTCTTCTTGGAATCAAGAAATTTTGGGATACGGTTCACTCCTCTCTCATTCTAATTTTCCTACTCGTGAAGAAATGACACGTAATATAAAATTTTTTCCTAAAAAAAAATTGGAACTCAAGAGCTTAGATGTTTTATTTTTAAGACATAAATTTTCGGTTGGAAAAATTTTGGAATCTTTTCATTTACAAGCAAGAGAATTCGCATTTCATTTACAAGATTTAGGGGTTCTGGTAATCAACAATCCCATTTATTTACCTTATTTTTCTTCAAAGTTAAGTTATTTGAAAATTGATCCAAATATTCTTCCTTCTAAGCAATTTGTTTCTTCTAATTTTGAAGATTTGTATTTATTTTGTAAAGAAAATTTAAACTATAATGGAGTTATTAAGTCTTTATATGGATATGGTGGGGAAGACGTATTTTTGATTGAGAAAAAAAATCTCAAAAATACACTGCGAGCTTTGTTAAAAAAAGGTCCTGTTTTGGCGCAAGATTATATCCAAAACGAGGGAGACAAAAGAATTTTGTTACTGAATGGAGAACCTATTGGCTGGTACAAAAGGCTTGCTCCGGTGGGAGAAACTTTACATAATATTCATTTAGGGGGTAGACCTTTTGCATGTGATTTGAGTGAGAATGACAGAAAAATTATTAAACTTCTTCGTCCTATTTTAGTCAAATACGGTATGGTGTTTGTAGGGATTGATATTTTAGGAAATGTTTTAAGTGAGATTAATTCAGAGGTGCCTGGGGGAACTGTAAGAGTTGATAAATTAGGGGGTTTTCAATCTAGAGAAAGAATTATTCAATACTTGGAAAAAAAGGTAATTAAAAAATGAAATTATTTCAAAGACTTTTTAAACGAAAAAAGAATGATTCATATAAGGATACTCAAAGTGAAACTCCAAAAACGTTGTATGCTATTCCTATTGGAATTCAGGAAGATTTAAATTCTGATCCTAAAATTGATTCCAAATCACGCTCAAAATCCAAGTCTTATAGTTCAAGTGAAACTTCCATAAATTTAGAAGAAAATTTACAAAAGGAGAAGAAACAAAATCTCACCCTTGATTCAAACTCAAACTCAGAGAGTAATAAAAAACAAAAAGAAGAAATTGTAGAACATATAACTGAAACAAAAGAAGTCTTAAACTCCGCTCTTGCAAAAAACGAAGAA
>CALDSP010000342.1 GCA_937924465.1 uncultured Leptospiraceae bacterium | reverse complement strand
AAATCAAGATTCCAATCTTCAAAAAGAAATTTCTCTTTTACGATCTACCACTTCACATTTAATTGAATTTGTAAATAGTTTATTAAATTTTTATTCTATTCAAACTGGAAATATTACCACAGAAATTCAGGAAATTGATTTAGCATCTCATTTACTTCAAACTATAGAAAAGCATACAATTTTAGCTCAAGGGAAACAAATTCAAATCATTTATGAGTTTGAAGTTTTAGAGCCAGTAGTAAAAATAAATACAACAGCTTTAGAAGAAGCCCTTGCAAATTATCTTTCCAATGCAATTAAATTTTCTAGTTATAACTCAAAAATTAAAGTCTCCCTAAATCAAGATTCCCAATATGTTACTTATAAAGTTCAAGATGAGGGACCTGGATTCAGTGAATCTGAAAGTAGAGATCTTTTTAAAAAATTTAAACGTTTAACTCCTAAACCTACAGGAAAAGAAAAATCTACTGGTTTAGGACTCTTCATCACAAAAAAATATATAGAAAAAGCAGGTGGAAGAGTTTGGGTTGAAAGTACAAAAGGAAAAGGAAGTTCTTTTTATTTCTTACTCCCCTGGTATAGTAAACAACAAAAAGCAGAACATATGGTTCACTCCAAACTTTTTCAGGACAAAACTTTCCTTTACATAGACGATGACGAAATAACAAGAATAGTTTTTAAAAATCAAATGCTCAAAATTTCTCAAACTGTAGATTTAGCAGAGAATGGAATAGAAGCAATCCAAATGATGCATAACAAACATTATGATGCAGTTTTTATTGATATGAATTTGGGAGATAATTTAGGTATAAACATTATTAAAGATTTTCAACAAAATTTTTCAGACAGACCAACAAAATATGTTTTATGCAGTGGAGATGTATCAAGTGAAAGTAATCTACATTTAAAAAAATATGGGTTTGATTATTGCATGCCTAAAGACTTTAGGATTGAAAAACTTACACAAATTCTAGAAGATTTGTTTAGAACTAATCCAAATTGATATACTCTTGAGGATTATATGGAGGATCTAATCCAATATGCACTTCATAGTGAAGATGGTTTCCAGTAGATTTTCCTGTAGAGCCAACTGTTGCTATTATATCCCCCCGTTTTACTAAGTCCCCCTTTTTTACTTTTATTTCATTACAGTGGGCATAGATCGTATAATAACCGTTTTCATGATTTAGGCGAACATAATAGCCTAAACTATTATCTGAATAACTAGCTTCAGCAACAATTCCATTTGCAACAGCATAAATAGGAGAACCTTTGGGTGCGGCAAAGTCAACCCCGTTGTGAAACTCCCCTCCTCCATAAACAGGATCTTCTCTTTTACCAAACGTAGAAGAAACAAAACCCACTCCTCTCCCTAGTGGGCGTCCCCTTGGCATTGATTGCAGAATACTCTCTCGCATTTCTAAGTAATTGATAGCTTTAGAAAAAGAAGTATCTAATTTCTCTAGCATGTGGTTTATTTTAAAATACGCATCAGTAGTATCTTTGTATAAGTTCATATTAGATTTTAGTTCGTCTTGAGCAGGGAACTGACTTGGGAAAAAAGAAGCAATTGAAATCTCAGAAAAGTTTTTTTGTTCTTCAGTGTCTTTTTGTATGTCTTTTGTACCCCAAGTAACCCGATTGAGTTCTTCTAGTTTACTAGAGAATTCTTGAAGTTGTTCTTTGTACATTTTTGAAATTTTATGATAATACAAAAAAGTTACTTTTTGTTTTTGTCCCAAAGCAAAAATTTGATCTGTGTCGGAATTCATAAGCAAAAAGATTCCATACTGAATGCTCAATAGGAAGAGAGAAAAAGAAAGAAATAAAATGAAAGCAGCTAAATAAACAGTCACTTCCAACTTTGCAATTTTCTCGTGATTATGTGGAATTAGTAAAATTCCAACTTTTGTGAGCCCAAACTTATGAATCTTTTTTAAACGTTGATGAATTTTTCTCAAAAAAAGGACAAGCCTTTCATAAAGAGTTAGATCCACATGAGGTTCCATAGTTTAAATCAATAATAATTCTTCCGAAAATTTAATCAATTACTATTTCTTAAGAATAAACGTTAGAAAAGTTTGATTTTGCAAATCTCACTATTTTCTCTTTACAATATAAACGCAAAATCAATTCTTTCTTGACTTAGAAACCTTCTAAAAAAAATTTGATTAAAATGATTGTCAGTTTTGTGCAAACAAAAGGGGGAACAGGAAAAAGCACTCTCTCTATAAATACTGCTTTTTCAAAGTTTGTTCTGGATCGTTTTCGAAGTATTGCTCTTGTAGAATTAGATCCACAAGGTACTTTACAATCTTGGTGGCAAGAGAGGGTGGCAGAAGGAAGAGATAGTTACCACGTCTCGTTTCATCATATTTCCAGTACACAAAAAGAAGTCATTCAACAAGGAATTTCGGCTATTGCCTCTCATAATGATCTTTTAATTTTAGATGTTCCGGGAGAAAGCACTAGTAAACTTCACACAAAATTTGCATGTGCCTTTTCAGATATTGTAGTAATTCCTATGCGAACTTCAACAAATGATGAATCTGCTTTCAAAAATAATTTGCTTCCTCTCATTAAAGAACTTGTAAAACTTACCCCAGAAAAAATAGGTTCTTTTTTTATTCTTCCTTCCTTCACAAATCCACAAGCTAATAAAGAAAAAATTATTGATTATTTTAATGAAATCCTTCCAAATTACATTCGTTGTTTACCTGTTGTTTATCCTTCTCGTTCTGTATATGAGAATTTCAACAGAGATGGCATGCACATTCGAGAATATGCAGACTCTCTTTCTTCCAATAAGCGTGCTTATGCACAAACCTATAAAGCAGTTGATGATATTGAACTCATTGCCGATGCTATTTTTAAAAATATGGAGTAAATTATGACTGTTCCTAAAAAACGAAAAAAACTAGATGAAGAAAATGTAACTCAAGCTTCTTATTATGAAGAAGAAAAATCAAAAAAACAAACCCAAGCTTCTAAAAAAACGAATCCAAAAGTCAACAAGCCAAAAGAAGAAAAAATCAATTTTGCTTTTGAGGTAATGGATAAAATTGAATCCAGTGAAAATACAAAAGCCATAGAAGTTCAAAAAATTTATCCTCCTCTTGTAGAACAAGGAATTCATATTCGATTCAAACTAGATTTAGTAAGTTTAGATGACTTTGTAAATATGGGAGAGAAAACAAATAAACAAGAAAATAGTATTATTTTTGATTTCACTATTCCCTACTTTTGGAACTTACCAATTATCAATGAAGTCACAAAAACTATTGTAACTGAACTAAAAAAAATGCGAATTATAAAATAGCTTTTCCTTATTCTCTGACTTCTCAATTTACTTAGAAATGTTTATATTTTAAAAACTAATTTTAAAATTTATATAAAAAAAATACAAACTCTTTCAAAAAGAAAATTGCTTTTTTTGTAAATAGAGGAAACAAATCTTGGTTTTAAAAACTTTTAAAAAGGATAGAAACATGAGCGAGAGTACAATATCCAAAGATGCAGTTGGGAAAAAACTCGATCGTTTTGAGTATACAGTAGAGCGCGGTAAAGTGAAAGAGTTTTGCATTGCAATTGGAGAAACTAATCCTATTTATTGGGATATAGAAACTGCAAAAAAAGCAGGTTATGAAGATACTCCAGCACCACCCACTTTTCAAACAGCAATTCAATTTTGGGGATATCCAAAGCTTTGGGAGGACATGGTAGCAATTGGAATTGATGTCAAAAGGCTTTTGCATCTTAAAGAAGAGTATACTTATTTAAAACCAATTTACCCAGGAAAATATTGGGCTCAAACAGAAATTATTGATGTTAAAACTGGAAAAATGGACATGGTGACCTTTCGCACAACGTATCACAATGAAAAAGATGAACCATGTATTCAAGCTGAAATGGCAATTGTAATAAGACCTGCTTAGGAGGAAAAATGGGACAAAAAATTACTTTTGAAAACGTAGAAGTTGGCTTTGAGTTACCAAGTTTGACAGTGGGACCAATTACTCATGCAAATTTAGTACGTTATGCGGGAGCCAGTGGAGACTTCAACCCCATTCATAACGATAAAGACTTTGCTATTTCTGCAGGATTAGATGGAACAATTGCACATGGAATGTATGTAATGGCACAAATTGGTCGTTTAGTAACCAACTGGGTAGATCAACGCCAAATTCAATTCTTTGGTGTAAAGTTTAAAGCCATGACCAAACTTGGGCAAACCCTAACTTGCAAAGGAATTGTCAAAAAAAAGAAAGAAGAAAATGGAGAAAAATTATTGACTCTTTCAGTTGAAGCAGTAGATCAAAATGGAGAAGTGAAGGCAAGCGGAGACGTAACAATTCAATGTTAAAATTTTTAACTGTGTCTTACTAGTACTAAGACACAGAGATTTCTTAAACGTTAGGTGAAAGTATTCTAAAGATAAGTCTTTCAATTCATTTTCTTTATTAAGAAAGTGTAATAAAAAGATTTCTATTGCTAAGTTTTTTCTATAGGTTCTTTAGTGCTAGCAATATCAAAGAAAATATTAAAAAACTTTTGTAATTTGTCTAAAACTATTTGTCTTTTTTTTCCTCTCTCATTGTCTTTTGAAAATCGGGAGATGGGAGGCAAAATTTTAGCAAATGCTACACCTATATCTGTTATAAAACCATTACTAAAAGATTGTTCTATAAATTTATAAGTTTCTTGTTGGTTTAAATTTTCTTCTTTAATGATTTTATTAAGTTCTTCTTTCATTTTTTTATGTACAAATTCTGACCATTCTTCTTCTATGTTTAAGTTAGGATTGAAAGATTCAATAAACTCGTTTATGAGTTCTTTTTTGTCCCGTAGTTTAACTGTAGCATTGATGGCTTTGTTAATTTTAGTAATAATTTCAGAATCTTGAATAAGTTCTTTTTTATATTCCTTTATAAGTTTTAAGATATAACCAATATTGATTTCAACCTGTTTGATAAGTGTTATTTCAAAAACAAGGTCATCATTCTCTGCCTCTTGTTTGTTTATTTTAGTGAGGGTATGGTTAAGGTCAATTTCTGTTTCTGCTTGTTTTGTTGCACGGAATTCATTATAAAGGTCAATGTATTTACTGTTATAATCCTGAATCTGTCGATCGTTTAATATAATTTGATCACCTTGAAATTCATCAAATACTGAAAGGAGATTCTGACTTTTTAAAATCTCTCCATATAATTTGATAAATTCATTTTTATCTGTTTCACTTTGAAGTTCTTGATCAATGGGAAAATTCTTTAATAATTCATCAACTAGCTGTTTGTATCCTGGCACATATTGTTCTCCATTGCGATAGCCATCGTAGTAATCCTTATACGATCGCAATAGCACAATTCCTTCTGCTTCTTTGTTTCCAAAAAGAGCAATGGCATCGTTTGTGGCTTTTTCTAAATTGCGAAAACAAACAATATTTCCATGAGTCTTAATACTGTTTAGTATTCTGTTGGTACGGGAAAAGGCTTGTAAAAGTCCATGGTAGCGTAAGTTTTTATCTAACCATAAAGTGTTCAGTGTTGTAGCATCAAAGCCAGTTAAAAACATATTCACAACCAAAAGGATATCCACCTCTCGGTTTTTCACCCGTTCACTCAGATCTTTATAATAATTCTGGAATTTTTCGGAAGATGTGTCAAATGAGGTGCCAAACATTTCGTTGTAATCCTTGATGGCACTTTCTAAAAAATTGCGAGAATTCTGGTCAAGTCCACTTGTATCTTCAGAGTTTTCGTCTATTACGCCATCTACTTCTTCTTCACTGGCACCAAAACTGTAAATAAGGGCAACTCTAAGCCTTTTGTCTTCTGGTAAGCTAGAAAGCTGTTTTTTAAATTCTTTGTAGTATTTTTGGGCCGCTTCTATGGAAGAAACTGCAAATATGGAATTAAATCCTCCTAAACGACGTTCGTTGAGTTTATAGTAAATATTGCGTTTGGTTTTTTGGTCAAAGTGTTCGAGTATATATTCTACAATCTTGCGAATGCGTTGTGGGACAAGAAGGACTTTTTCGCTTTTTATATCAAAAACCTTGTCGTCTTGTACGTTCTCTTTTTGCTTTATGGTAGCCACATAATCTACTTTAAAAGGAAGAACATTTTTATCGGCAATAGCATCAACAATGCTGTAGATGTGTAATCTTTCGCCAAAAATCTGATCCGTTGTTTTGAAAATAGTTTTGTTACTGGAAGAAGCATTCTCTTTAAAAATGGGGGTGCCTGTAAAGCCAAAAAGATAATATTTTTTAAAGGCTTTAGTAATAACCTTGTGCATTTCGCCAAACTGTGATCGGTGGCATTCATCAAAAATGATTACAATACGATCATTGAATATGGTATGCCCTTGATTTTGTTTTACAAACCGTTCTAATTTTTGAATGGTGGTGATGATAATACGAGCATTGGGGTCTTCCAGTTGTTTTTTTAGAATGGCTGTGCTTGTGTTGCTGTTAGCTGCCCCTTTTTCAAACCTATCGTATTCACGCATAGTTTGATAATCTAAATCTTTTCTATCCACTACAAAAAGTACTTTGTTTATGTAGGGCAATTTACTCACTAACTGAGCTGTTTTAAAGCTTGTCAATGTTTTACCTGACCCTGTGGTGTGCCAAATATATCCTCCAGCCTCAAGGCTACCTTCTTTCTTGGAATTTGTGCTCATTTGTATTTTGTTTATTATTCTTTCTGTGGCTACGATTTGATATGATCTCATGACAAGAAGGAGTCTATCAACGGTAAATACACAATAGCGGATAAGGAGATTCAAAAGGGTATGTTTTGTAAAAAATGTACTTGTAAAATCGATTAAGTCTGAAATCTTTTCATTCTTGGCATTTGCCCAAAAGTTGGTAAACTCAAAACTGTTGCTTGTACGTTTGCCTTTTTTGACTATGCCTTCTTCTGTTTCTTTGATATGCTGAAAACGAGTGGTATTGCTGTAATACTTTGTATGCGTACCATTGGAGATAACAAAAATCTGAACATACTCAAAAAGCCCTGAACCTGCCCAAAAACTTTCCTGCTGATAGCGGTGAATCTGGTTGAAGGCTTCTTTCAAAGCTACCCCACGGCGTTTGAGTTCAATATGCACAAGGGGAAGACCATTCACCAATATGGTCACATCATAGCGGTTTTTATATGTTCCTTCATTAGCTGTATACTGGTTTATAACTTGCAAAGTGTTTTCGTGAATATTGTCTTTGTTTAAAAGATAAATATTTTTCTTTGTGCCGTCGTCACGGGTTAAGATTTTGATATAATCCTCTTGTATTGTGGTTGTTTTTTCTACAATGCCATGATTGGGGTTGGCAAGTTCCGATTTTAAAAAATGATTCCATTCGTTATCACTAAACTCCATTTTGTTGAGTTTTTCTAATTGTTTGCGCAAGTTGGCTATGAGTTCCTTTTCGGATTGTATAGCTATATATTCATACCCCTGATTTTTTAATTGTTGGATGAACTCATTTTCCAAGTCTTTTTCACTCTGATACGATGTATTCACCTTTTTTTGCGGTTTATACTCTGCCACAACCGTGCTTTCTGAATTTTGAGAGATAAGACTGTATTGTTTGGTTTCGCTATTCATTTCTTTTCCTGAAAAGTTAATAATTTATTTCTATAATATTCGTATTGCTTGCGTCGGGCTTCTATTTCTGCCGGCAAGCCTTGCGAAATATCATTTACAAGTGCATCGAATTTGTCGAGTATGGCAACAATCCGTTCCTGCTCGGAAAGTGGGGGGATGGGGATGGGGAGGTTGTTTAATAACCAATTGGAACTTAAATTTGGTTGTGCCCCGCCACCTG
>CALDSP010000341.1 GCA_937924465.1 uncultured Leptospiraceae bacterium | reverse complement strand
GATCAATATTTGTTTTTTTATCTAATCCAAAAAGTCGAGAGTAATATAATATAGAATCCGAACCAAGCTTTTGTCCCAAATTATAAAAGTAAACGGAGCAAGATTTTTCTAAAGCATGAATTAAATCATTGTTTCCATGCCCTTTGTTATCCCAACACTTAAACTCTTGGTCGGGAACACTTGCCATACTAGACTTTAAAATAAATTTTGCATTGCAATAAAAAGTTTGAGAAGGTTGAAAGTTAATTTTATGTTCACTTTCCAAAGCTGCAAGACCTACCAAGGTTTTAAAAGTAGAGGCTGGAGGAAATTTAGATTGAATAGCTAAATTTAAAAATCCTCTATGTTTTAAAATTTTTAAGTAATGTTGTTGTTTTTCTTTTTTATTTTTTCCAGAGAGAATATTTGGATCATAACTAGGATTAGAAGCTAAAGCTAAAACCTCTCCTGTAGATGGTTTGAGAGCAATAGCAGTCCCACGAAATCCTTTTAAGGCAGAATAAGCTGCATACTGAATTTTCTGATCAATAGAGAGAACTAAGTTATCTCCCATCCTAGCATGTTCAATGATTCTTTCTTCTTGAATGTTGCCTTCTGAATTTTTCTTTTGAATTCTAAATCCATCTGAACCTCTAAGGAATTGATCATACTGAATTTCTAAACCTGCTTTACCTACTAGTTGATAAAGTTTTATTTCTCTAAGTTTCACATCATTTATATCTGGAAGACCAACATAACCTGTTACATGAGCTAAAGCCGGTCCCAAATGATAAATTCTACGAGGAGTAGGAAGTAATTGCACGTAACGTGCTATAGAATCAATAGAAAGAATTCTTTCATGCTGTTTACGAGAAACCCCCTGCAAAAGCATTATAGGTTGACGAGAACGAAGCTTACGTTTGATTTTTTCTTCGGTTAAATCATTTATATAATAAGTTTTAGAAATTCCTAAAGTATCATAAAAATAAAATATGAACTTTTTGATAAGAATAGGATCATTTTTAAGTAAATTATTATTTAAAATAACGTCAAGCGATGAAGAATTAGATACAAGAGGGGAAGAATGCTCTGGAGAACGAAAATGCCTATCGTAAATTTGCCCTCTAGCAGCAGGGAGAGATTCTGTTCTACGAACAAATCTCTCTGCTTTTAAATAATTTTCCGTTCCATAAATCAATTGTAAATTTACCAATTGAACAATAAAAATTAAAAAAGTTAGAATAATAATTCCTGAAAAAAAATACAAGCGGTATTTAAAACTAGTTTCTATTTTATATTCTAGAAGAGAAGTAGAATACCTATTCATACCTATTTCCTTCAATACCTTCTAATTTATAAACCCATGAAAAGATAAAAAAACTCAAGGGAGCAATTGCTGTGTTGTAAATAGAAGTTGCTAAGACTGAATAATTTTGATCCTTATAAAAAAATATAGAAAATAAAATATAACTAAAACCTTTTATAATCACGGTGAATAAAAAAGCATAAGTAGAAATAGAAATATAATTTTCAGAGTAGTAATTTCTCCCAAATTTGCCAAGAAAGTAGCCAACAAGAGAATAACTTAAAGAATGAATTCCTATTTTATCATAAACTTTTCCTCCAATCTCCTCTGCTCCAAAAGAAACATCTGCAAGTAAACCCCCAAAGAAACCTATCCAAAGCCCAGAAAGTTGTCCTTTTTTTAGAGAAAAAAAAATTACCAAAAGAATTGTAAAATCAGGTCGTACCCCTGCTATATCAAAAAGTCTCGTACTATCTAAAACATTTACAAGGAAGATACCTGCTGCTATAACTAAGAGTTCTAGGATCAATTTTCTTCTCCCTGAATTTTTTGAATTAGGAACTCAGCATCTTCTTCTACTGGGGTTTTAGCTTCTTTTTTATTCAAGGGTTCTTTCACTTTTTGTTCTTGTTTATTTTTTGTTTCTTGAATTTTAGCAATCTCTGTTTTTTTTGGGATTTCTTTTTTCTTTTCTTCTAATTTTGTATTTGTTGTTTTGAGTTGCTCTTCTTCTGGAAAATCTAGTTCTCCATAAAATGGGCTTTCAATGAGTAAATTCTGTTCTTCAGGCCAAATATCTCGCCATCTCTCTGGTTCTTTTTTGATAACGGTAACATACCTTAGTTCAGTAAAGTTAACAAGCGGTTCTACATAAGCAGTTTTAAAATAGCCACTTCTAGGTCCTTCTTCCACAATCTTTCCTACTGGGATATTTGGTGGAAACAAGCCTTCCCCAGAAGAATACACTAGCATACCTAAAACACCCCTGTAAGTTTTTTCGTAGAAAAATTGTTCTGGTCCAATTGATAATTTGGAAGAATAATGGGAATTGATAATTACAGAGGCATCTACATAATTTAGAACAGCTAAAGTAGACCTACCAGAATTCCCTGATAAAATTGCCCAAAAATTAGTTTGAGGAATTAAAACGCCCATGTTAAAACTAGAATTGATAATGGGCTGTACTAAAGAAGTGTTCTCTTCCACAAAGATTACTTTTCCGACTATAGCAGGTAGAACCTCTCCTTCTTCAGTAACAGCTTGAGCTATAACGGGCATAAGTGGCTTAATTCCTTCTTTTTTTCCCTTGGAGATGATCATGGTTCTATACAGACTATTTAGTCTAAGCAGTAGTACCTCTGCTTTGATTGTAGGGTATTGAGAAGAATAATGGAAGCCAAGTTCTTTTCTTAGAGCCTCATTTTCTCGTCTCAAAACCTCCAAATCATAGGGAAGAGTTTTGTATTCTTCTACAATTTTTTGGTAGGAATCTCTTTCCTTTCGAAGTGTTTCTTTTGTTTGTACAGATCGAAAAACTTCTCGCACAAAGTTGCCCACTTCATTTAAAGTGGAAATAAAAAAACTATTTAGATTGTTGATTTTGTAAATAAAACTTAAGGAGTTATTTCCATTCCAAATAAGACTAGTTAAAGAAAAACTAACACAAAAAAGTAAAGAACCAAACTCTCTGAATCTATGAATTTGGTTCCATAACATTTTAAACTAACTAATACCTCTTTTAATATTTTTAATTTCATCCAAATACTTACCCGTACCCAACACAACACATGTAAGAGGATTTTCAGCTCGAAAAACAGGGACTCCCGTTTCCCTTGAAATGTAAATCTCTAAACCTCTAAGAAGACAACCTCCACCCGTTAAGACAATTCCTCTTTCTACTATATCAGCGGAAAGCTCTGGAGGAGTTTTTTCTAGGACTCGTTTAATTCCATCTAAAATTTGATCAATTGGTTCTTTAAGGGCTTTACGAATTTCGGTGCTTTCTAATTCTAAAGTTCTAGGAAGTCCAGAGATAGCATCTCTCCCTTTTACTTCCATAGAATCAACTCTTTTGTCCATATAAGCATTTCCAATTGTGAGTTTAATATCTTCAGCAGTTCTGTCCCCAATGACTAAATTGTATTGGTTTCGTAAATGTTTTACAATTGCCTCATCAAACTCATCCCCACCTGTACGAATGGACTCAGCAATCACCATACCGCCAAGAGAAATCACCGCAATTTCTGTAGTTCCTCCCCCAATGTCTACAATCATATTTCCAGCTGGTTCATGTATAGGGATATTTGCACCCAAAGCAGCAGCTAAGGCTTCTTCAATCAAAAATGTTTCCCTAGCTCCTGCTTGCTCCGCAGACTCACGAACTGCACGCCTTTCCACCTCCGTAATTCCAGAAGGGACTCCAATTACAATTCTAGGTTTTACAAAAGTAGTTCTATTGTGAACCTTTGCAATAAAATAACGAATCATTTTTTCGACTGTTTCGAAATCGGCAATCACTCCATCCTTCATAGGACGAATTGCTAAAATTTCTCCAGGAGTTCGCCCTAACATTCTCTTAGCTTCTTGTCCTACAGCAATTACCTTTCCCGTAGAAGCTTGCACGGCAACTACACTTGGTTCAGAGAGTACTATCCCTTGACCTTTTACATGAACGAGGGTGTTTGCAGTACCAAGGTCTATCCCCATATCATTTGAAAAAAAAGCGTATAAATTGTCAAATATCATACTTAAGTCGATTCCTGTTTATTTACATTTAGCGATTGGAGAAAGATGATCCTCACCAATAGCCTTATTTTTTAGTTTCAAGAATAGAATTGAATAAAATTCTCATAGTTCTTTACTTTTGGAAAATATTATAAATTAGAGAAATCGGTCAATGTTTTTTGTATTTTTCTGAAAAAAACTCACAATCATTGAATTTTTTTACGCTTCATATATAACTTCAATCCTGTTTGTGCTTCGTTTTTAATTTGATCTTGAATAAAAGAAGTAAAACCAAGCAAATACCCTGAAACTCCTAGAGCCATTCCAGCCCATTTCCAAAGACTGAAACTGTCTTTATGCCAAACAATTTTTTCATTTCGGATTTTAAAGTTTGCTTTTATACGATTTTTAATTAGCCTATTTGTTTTTGTAAAAGTATAACTTGCAGTCCACTCTGCCGAACCTCCTTGTTCATTTGCTCGGATATTTTGATAAGAAACTTTTAGATCAGTTCCACGTTCAATTAGCATGCTCCACATTGCAAAAACTTCCTTCCCTTTTAGATGTAAAAAAACGGGATCAAAAAACTCAACATTCTCATCATAACATTCCAACATAGCATGTAGATTTTTATCCTGAAATGATTGGTAAAATTTCTGAATTAAAGCCTCATTTGGATCCATGCTCACACCTTTGTACAATTCTCTCTTTAAAAGCATTTCAATCCTTTACATTAGTCAAGAGATTTTTTTTTCCAATTGCAAAAAGACTTATAAGAAAAAGTTTTGGATTCAGGATGAACTCGAAATATATCCGCTTTCTAATTGATGAAAACGTAACACTCAACGGCTTAGATGTAATTACTCGATTTCTCTCCTTTGCTGAACTTCGAACAGGTATTTTTACTTATTTAGAAAGAATTAAATATACCTTTAAAGACTTAGAAATTTATTATAGAGCCGAAAATCCCAACAAGCTAAAATATTTCCTATCTAAATATCAAAATATCAAGGCTTACAACGATGAAATAGTAGATAAGGTTTTATTACCCTCTAGAATGGAACCTTGGAATTTAATTTCTAATATTCCTCACCAAATTGCAGAAGACTTAGAGTTATTTAAAAAAATAAAAAAATGGTCCCTTAAACTAAAAGTCAAACCTGACTCTTACCAAGTCATTGGAAAATCTAAACATCTTTATATTCATCCTTCAGCTACTACTTATCCAAACGTTGTTTTTGATGTAACTACTGGACCAATCATCATCGATAAAGATACGCGCATAACGTCCTTTTCTTTTTTACAAGGACCTCTTTATGTAGGTCAAAACACTCACATTGATAATGCAAGAATCACGGGAGGTTGTGTAATAGGAAATTTTTGTCGTATTGGTGGAGAAGTTGAAAATTCTATCATTGGAGACTTTACAAATAAACACCATGAAGGTTTTCTAGGACATTCTGTTTTAGGTAGTTGGATAAACTTAGGTGCTCTCACTACAACCAGTGATTTAAAAAACAATTACGGAATTATAAAAATTCAAGTCAGAAAAAATACAATTAGCACTGGCACTATTAAATTTGGTTCTATTATTGGAGACTTTTCTAAACTTGGAATAGGAACCATGTTAAACACAGGTACAGTAATAGACATAAGTTGTAATTTAGTATCTACAAAAATAAAAGGTTACATTTCTCCATTTACCTGGATAGAAACTCCACAAAAGTACAAATTAGATCGTTTTATTGAAGATGCAAAAAAAATTATGGCTCGACGAAACCAAACCATGCACCCACACTTAGAAGAATTGATTAAAAGCCTTTACGAACATGAGTGAAATTTTATCAGAACATCAAAAAATGGGAAAGTTTACCAACATTGATGGTTTAAATATTTTTATTATTGATAGAGGAAAAGGACCAGCCATCCTTTTATTGCATGGACTCTTTACGACTTCTTATTCTTTTCGTAAAATAATTCCAACTCTTGCAGAAAACTTTCGAGTAATTGCTTTTGATTATCCGGGAATTGGACTTTCTGAAAAGCCTCCTTGGACTTACTCTCACAGGCAGATAGCAAAATTTACCTCTACTCTCATTGATAAAATTATCCAAGAGAGAGTCCATCTTGTAGCTTATGATTACGCAGCCGCAGTTTCTTTTTTATTATTAAATGAAAATCCAGAAAAAGTAAAAACTCTTACCTTAGTTTCTCCTTTTAAAACCTTGCATAAACTAAGATATTACACTCCTCTGTTTTTCTTGCACAAAAGAATTATTGGAAATATTTTTTCAATGATGATTGGAAAAAACTTTCTGCGTTTTATTTTTAATCGATATATGCTTAAATCATCAAAAAAAATTACAGATGATGTTTTAGAAGATTATGAATTTTTATTATTACACGGAAACAACCGAAATAATTTCTTGAAACTTTGTCAAAATATTGATAGAGGAGTATATGCAAAGAAAGATATGGAAGATGGAATGAAGAAAATGATAGGAGGACGCCAGATTATCTTAGGTAATCAAGATAAATTAGTTGCCTCTAACGAAATAGAGAACATAAAAGAATACATGAGACTCTCTCTCACTCAAACAATTCATGCCGGTCATCTCATTATGGAAGATGAACCGGAGGAACTCTCATCTAAAATTGAGAACTTTGTGAGAGCTTTTTCTAGAAAATAAATACAAATCCTCTAGAAACTAAAAAACCTTAAGATTTTTATAGTTGATTTTTTACCATTAGTTTATAATCTGTTTATCAAAATTTTAGCTATGAAAACAAACAATTCTTCCCAAGACTTTAAACAATCTCCTTTTTCCATTAGATTAAAATTAGTTCTTATAAACTCTGCAGTAATTGTCTTTTCGTTAGGTGCTATGATTTTCTTAGCTACAAAATTTTTTCGGGAAGATTCAGAGGCAAGAATTAAAGAAAATCTCGTACATGTAACAGAAACCATTGGATCTAGAGTACAAGGAGAATTCAGTTACCTTTTAGAAAAAATGGAACTTCTTGTAAGCATTCTAGAAAATCCCATCTTAGATAAGAATACAAAAGAAAATCTCATTTCTTTGTTCTTTCAGAAGGATCCATATTTTTTAATGGTTGGAATTTATGAAATCAATGAAAACAACCACAAAGAAATTACAACACGCTATAACATTAATTTTTTAAGAGAGCAGGAATTATTTCCAGAAGACTTTCAAAGTCTTGTAAGTATTCATATAAAATCTCTCTCCAAAGCATTGAATGGACAACTTACACTTACAAATACAAGCCCAGGAATCAAAGTACCTTCTTTTGCATTTAGTGTCCCTAAAAACAAGAATAAAAACCAAATTGTAGTTGGGATTGTTCACTTAAATAAAATCAAAGATTCTTTTGAAAGAAAGTCGGGAATTATGGAAACCTTTCTTGTAAACGATGAAGGAATTATAGTAGCCCATCCCAATGAAATGAGCATGCTAACTGCCAAAGAAATTATAGATTCAGCAGTTGTAGAAATTGTGTTAAAAAATCAATTAGAGGCAGGACAAATTAAATTTACAGATAACGATAAAGCAAGTTATTTTGCTTCCTTCAAAAAGTTAGGTCTAGGGGGAGCCAATGTTATTTCATACGTATTAGAACAAAAAGCATTTGAAGAAGTTTATAATATTCAAAGAAGAAATTTATACATTTTAGCAATTGCTTTAATTTTAGCTATATTTGTAATTTATAATTTTTCCGTCACCATAACAAAACCTCTTTTAAACTTAGTCAATGCTACTAAAGAAATTCAAAAAGGAAACTTTTCACCCAACGTAAAACCAGTATATAGAGATGAAGTAGGACTGCTTACCGTCTCATTTATTGAAATGGGGAGAGGATTAGAAGAACGAGAAAAAGTCAAAAATATTTTGGGGAATATGGTTGACCCTGTAGTAGTAGAAGAGGCTATGAAAGATTTTGAATCTCTCAAACGAGGAAGTGAAAGAAAAATTACAGCCTTTTTTTCAGATGTAGCGGGATTCTCTAGTATTAGTGAAAAACTAACCTCTGTTCAACTTGCCTCTTTGCTCAATGAATATCTTGGAGCTATGACTATCATATTAAAAAAATACAATGGAGTATTAGATAAATACATTGGAGATGCCATAGTAGGAATTTTTAATGCTCCAGTGGATATTCAAAATCCAACTCTTATGGCTTGCTATTCTTCTTTAGAAATGTTAGAAAAACTCCAAGAGCTAAAAGCAAATTGGAAATCCCAAAACAAATACATTCAAGAAGCACATGAAATGGACATAAGAATAGGGTTAAATACAGGACTTGCCAAAGTAGGATTCATGGGTACAAATGCTCTAGCCTCTTACACAATGATGGGAGATACAGTCAATCTTGCTGCAAGATTAGAAGCCGCAGGAAAAGATTATGGAGTAAATATTTTAGTGAGTGAAACGGTTTATCAAGAAGTTAAGGAAAATATCTTCGCTAGGAAATTAGACTTAGTGCGAGTAAAAGGAAAAAATGAACCTGTAGTTTTATATGAAATAATTGCTTTAAATGGAAAAGAAACCAAAAATCGAAAAGAAGCAAAGGAACTTTATGAAGAAGGTCTTCACTTATACCTTAAACGAGAATGGCAAAAAGCAATTTCTTATTTTGAAAATGTAGAAAAAGCAAGAGGAGAAAAAGATAAATCTGCTAGACTTTTGAAAGAAAGATGTGAAGAATACTTAAAATATCCCCCTGAAGATTCTTGGGATGGAGTATTTACAAGGACGCATAAATAAATATGAAAAGAAGTAAAGTACATGTGAAAATATCCTAACAATATTTACCATTTTTTGGACCGCTGTCGGAAAAGTTAAAACAGTCGGAAATGTTAAAAGTTTTTT
>CALDSP010000340.1 GCA_937924465.1 uncultured Leptospiraceae bacterium | reverse complement strand
TGGAAGATTTAGATGTCTCAATTCATACAATTCGAGACTTAAGACAATTTTCAGAAAGTTATAATCCTCAACCCAAGGACAAAGAAAGATGGTATTTTACAATCTTTAGGATTGGAGCATTTTACGATTTTTATGATGGAGCAATAAAAAAACGAACCACTTTACTAGAACGAAAAAGAAGTTTCTTCTCTGGAATTTTCGTAAACAACGATTATGTTTATCACACTGCCCAAACTAGACCACTCTACAATAATGCTACTTTAGGATACCAAATGGGAGGATTTAGTTTACCGTTTATTCGAAATATTCGCAGTCTAGAGATTGGAGGAACTTGGTATCATGTATTTCACTCAACGTATTTAGAAAATTATGGAGCTTACGCTCCAAGTAGTTTAAATCTAAATCGTTCCATTACAAACACTTCTCCCTTTTTAGATTCATATCGGTTTTATATACAAACTAGTTTACAAATTACAAGACTACTAGGTCTAGATTTAGAACTAGACTCAAGAGTTACTCAACCTTGGCGCTATACAAGTGAAGTAGGGGATAGAGCATTTTATAGGTATGGGCAAGATCCTTATACAGTCAGTCAGACCTATGGAACAGTGTACCAACCTGTAAGTTTTGGAAATGATGTAATCAATAGCACAGGTATCAACGGGAGTATTGCCAAAAACAACTCTGCATTTAATGTGTATAGGTTTTTTATGATTTGGAAATATAATATTCATGACTTTGAATATCAAATAGGTTATTCTTCAGATTTACGCACCATTGCGGGAGGACCTACCTTTGATAGCCAAGTTACTTTTTATGACCAATCTATTTTCTTTTCTGTAAGTTTGATAAATATTAGCTTAGGACCAGAAGAAAGTAGTGGAGCACAAACAAGGGCAAGACTGTATAGATTTCGTAAACAACCTTTGGATGCAGACGTAATTCGTTCTAGTTTAGGAGGGAGATAATGTTAAAAGAAAAGAATCAAACTTTTAAACTTATCTTTATTTTTATAGATTTGCTTATTTCTCTTTTGAGTTTTGGATTTGCATTTTTTTATAGATATTACATACAAGATAAAGAAAAATTTTTACTAGAAAATATCATCGATATTTATAGCTATTTTTATTTGGGTATATTTTTATCATTAACTCAAATTTTGTCTTTTTTGGGAGTTGATTTATACCATCCAAGAAGAGGACTTTCTTTTTTAGATGAGTTAATTTCTATATTCATTGGTATTATAATTAACTTAGGAGTTGTTTTATCTCTTTTATTCTTTTTTAGAGAAGTTAGTTTTTCGCGTCTAACAATCATTTATTATGTGGTAACGAGTTTTATACTCATTAGTGTTTCTCATTATACTTTTCGAAAAATTCTTATGAAGCTAAGAGCTAAAGGCTACAATCTACGAAGGGTTGTAGTGATTGGTTCTGGAAAAAATGCTTTAAGAATTGGGCAAATTATAGAAAAACATTTAATTTATGGATATGTAACAATTGGGTTCATTCAGGGAGAAGAAATAGAAGAAAAATTAAAAGAAAATATTTTAGGTAACCTTGAAAACTTTAAAGATGTAATTCAAAAAACTAAACCTGATCTAATCATTTACGCTTTAGGTATGAATGAAAAAAATATTTTATCAAATCTTATTGATTTTTGTGATAGAGAAGGCATTGAAGTAAAGATTGTGCCGGACTATACAGAACTCATTGCCTCTCATGGAAGGATTGAAGGAATTGAGGGAGTTCCCATTATCACTATTCGAGACATTCCAGTTCGTCACGGTTATAATTCTTTTTTAAAAAGAAGTTTTGATATTGTATTTTCTTTATGTTTTATTTTGTTGTTTGCTCCTTTTTATGTTTTAATTGCTATACTAGTAAAACTTTCTTCAAAGGGTCCTATTTTTATTTTACAAGAAAGAGTAGGGTTAGATAACAAAAAATTTAAGATGATCAAGTTTCGTACTATGTATGTCCAAGAACAAAAAGAGTCCGATACTCGCTGGACAGTTAAAGATGATCCACGTGTAACTCCAATTGGTGCAATTTTACGTAAACTTTCTTTGGATGAAACTCCACAGTTTTTTAATGTTTTAATTGGAAATATGTCTGTAGTGGGACCTAGACCAGAGCGTCCTTATTTTGTAGAACAGTTTAAATTAGTTCATGGAAAGTATATGAGACGCCATGCAGTCAAAGCTGGAATTACAGGTTGGGCACAAGTGCAGGGTCTTAGAGGAGATACTTCCATTGAAGAAAGAATTGCCGCCGATATTTATTACATTGAGAATTGGTCTTTATGGTTTGATATTAAAATTATTCTTATGACACCTTTTGTAGGTTTAATTAATAAAAATGCTTACTAGCTATCATGTTTTAAATATTTATCAATAATTTCTTGGTAATATTCAATAACGTGTGGATTATGAAGGGAGTCCCTATTTGTAATTGGTTTTTTTTCTAATAAGTTCTTAACTAAAAGTTCAACTTTTTTCATGTTTCTAGTATAAGGGATTTCAGTGACAGGTAAAATAACATCTGGCACATGACGTGGAGATGCCTTACTTTTTAATTCAAGTTTAATTTTTAGTTCCAAGTCTTCATTAAAGCTAAAACCTTCTTTTAGTTTTACAAATAAAACTATTCTTTCATCTCCTTTCCATTTTTGTCCTATAGCCAAAGAGTCTTGCACTTCCAAAATAGATTCCACTATTTTATAAATATCTGCTGTTCCAATTCTTACACCCCCCGGATTTAAAGTAGCATCAGAACGACCTAAAATAATAAATCCTCCATTTTGTGTTCGAATAGCATAATCTCCATGTCTCCAAATGTTTGGATATTTTTGGAAGTAAGAGTTTTTATACTTTTCATCATTTGGATCGTTCCAAAAATAAAGGGGCATGGAAGGAAAAGCTAACTTGCAGACTAGTTCTCCTTCTTGTTCCGTAATTGAGTTTGCATTCTCATCCCAAACGTCTACATCCATACCCAAAGCAGGAGCTTGTATTTCGCCTCTTCTTACAGGAAGTAAAGGAGTACCAATTACAAAACAACCATTTAAATCTGTGCCACCTGAAATAGAGGCAAGTTGAATCTCTGAATGAATTTTGTTGTAAACAAAATCAAATTGTTCTGCAAGCAAGGGAGAACCCGTAGAAAGAATTGCTCTGAGTTTAGAAAGTTTATAATGATTTTTGACTTCATAGCCTGTTTTTTCTAAAGCTGCCAAATAACCTGCACTTGTTCCAAAGACATTGATTTCTAGTTTTTCAGCAATTTCCCATAAAATAGCAGACGTTGGGTGAAATGGGTTGCCATCATATAGCACAATACTTGCTCCTGTACCTAAGGCAGAGATTAACCAATTCCACATCATCCAACCACAGGTAGTAAAATAAAAAATTTTTTCATTTGGTTTCAAATCTACATGAAGCAAATGTTCTTTATGATGATTCATAAAAACTCCCGGTCCTTGCACCATACATTTGGGTAGCCCTGTTGTTCCAGAGGAATACATAATATAAATAGGAGTTTGAAAATCAAATTTTGGAAATATAAGAGAATTAGAGGAATCAGGAATTTCTTGCATGTTGATAGTGTTAGGAAGTTGAGAAGAATCATCTAGATAAGGTATAAGAACTGCTTTTTCGACCGAGATAAGTTCTTGCAAAATTTCTAAACTTTCTTGTAATTTAGAAATTTTTTTAGATTTATAAAAATAACCATCAGCAAAGAAAAAGAACTTAGGTTGAATTTGAGAAAAGCGGGAGAGCACTGCATTTTTTCCAAAATCGGGAGAACAAGAAGTAAATATTCCCCCTAAGGAAGTACAAGCTAACATAATATAAATTGTCTCTGGAATATTAGGTAAATAAACAGCGACTCTATCTCCTTTTTGAAGCCCATTTTTTAAAAAAAAATTTTGCAAACGCAAAACATTTCTTACTAAATCTTGAGAGGAAATTTCTTGAATGGCTTGATTTTCATTACAAGAGTAAATGACTGTTCTGTTGTTTGCACTATTCAAGCACGGATTCAAAATACACTCTGCAAAATTGATTTTAATATTGGGAAAAAATTTTGTTTTAATAAAGTGTTCTCCTTGTTCTATAACTGAATGAAGATTTCCTTCATAAGGAATGTTAGAGTATTCTATAAATTTTTTCCAAAACTCACTTAAATTTTCAATACTCCACTTGTGAATCTTAAAGTAATCTTTCTCTCCTTGAGAAAAGCAAAATTTGGAAAATTGAAAAATATGAGTTTCTTCAATATTTTTTGGATTCCAAAATATTTGATTGTCTTTCATATACGAAATCTATTTATGTCATGATTGATATTTTCTAAAAAAACTTTTAGTTTAGCGGATATTTCCGATAATTCAATAGAATTTTTTGCAATTTCCTGACTTCTAGTCGATGTATTTTCCACAATATTTGAGATCTGTTGGATAGCGATTTTTTCTTCTTTTGTGCTTTCGTTAATTTCGGAACTTAAACGTTGAAGGTCTGAATATATTTTTTCAATTATGTTAATATCTTGTTGTTGTTGAGTGATTGATTCTTTTAAGTCTGAAATTTTTTGACTGATTGCATTGATACTTCCAGAAACTTGTTTTAAAACCTTTACGGAGTCTTCTACACTCATAGAACTGGAAGAAATAGCTGTATCAGTTGCTTCAATGAGTCCTTTTATTTGAGAAACACTTAGAGAGGTTTTTTCTGCAAGTTTGGAGATTTCATCAGCAACTACTGCAAATCCTTTTCCAAAATCTCCAGCTCTAGCCGCTTCTATACTTGCGTTGAGTGCTAAAAGATGAGTTTGTTTAGAAATATCTCGAATGATCATAAGCATTTTACTAACTTCGGCAGAGACTTTTTTTACTTCTTGCATGGAATTTGTAGTAGAAAGGATGGCTCCCTGACTTTTTTCTGCTTCCCTAGCTGAGTTTTGAGAAAGAAAAAAAAGTTCGTGAATTTTTTGAGCGAATACTTTATTATTTTTTTGAATGCTTTCGCTTACTTTTCCAATTTCGATTATACTTTTAACTTCTGAATCAACGTATTTTGATATATTATCAAAAGTAGAGGAAACTTCACTTAAAGATGATGAAGATTCTTCTGTTTCTGATGCTTGGGATGTGGAAAGTTGTGCTAAAAGATTGGCAAGAGATTTGAGTTTTTCAGCTATTTCGTTATTTTCATGAGAAGAACTTTGGATTTTTTTTAGAATAGAAGTTAC
>CALDSP010000339.1 GCA_937924465.1 uncultured Leptospiraceae bacterium | reverse complement strand
TTTTAGGTTTTCTAAAATCTTTTTATGTTTTGGAAGTTCAGTTTGTTCTAGTTCTTGAATTTGTTCTAATTTTTTCTGGATTGTTTCTATGTTTTTGATTGTGATTTTTGGAGATTTTGAAATTGAAATCTTATTTTGTTTGGCAAGTTGTACAAGATACAAATTAGAATGAAAATTTTCAATGTCAGAGAGAATTTTTCATTGTAGTTTTAGAAATTCAATGGACTTTAAAGATTTTTCTAGGGTTTTGTATAGACTATTTAAATCTTTCTCTGATAGATAAGAAATATCACTTTTTGCTAATTCATTCAATAATTCTTTGACTTGTAAATATTCCATATTACCATCCTAAAATTTGTCCTGCTAATGTATTTAAACGATGCTTTATAACTTTCGCTAAATCATGATCTTGATTGATTTCAAAAAAAGGCTTTTCTTTTGCTTGAGCGTTTGCGAAGTAAACAGTTTCAGAAAAAGGTTCAGAAATTTCAAACTGACTTAAAATTTTATATTTTTCTCTCCACTTGGGAATATATTTTTTTATTAAATTAATTTTTTCTTGTTGTAAGTTGTGATTTTTTCGTTTAGTATGGCTCATTTTGTTAGGGATCATAAGTCTTATATAAATTTCTTTTTGAAATTTTTTTCTAAGTTGATTTACTTTATTTACAACATTACTAAATCCATTTAAAGACTGCCAATCAAGCTCAATAGGAACTATTATATAATCAGTAATAGAAATAAATAATTTACAAACATAGGTAAAATTGGGTGGAGAATCTATAAAAACAAAATCATAATCTTGCAAGATACTTTCAAAACTTTTCTGAAATCTTATAATTTCTTTCGTTTCTAGTAAATTGGATTTATTATAAAATTCTTTTTCATATTTATAATCTTGTATAGAGTGATGACTTGGAATTAAACTTAAAGTATTGTAGTTATATTTGGTATCTTCTATTTTAGAAAAAATAATTTTTTGTTTAATAGTTTGATTATTAAGAATTATATCCTTTGAGAAATTTTCATTAAAATTGTTTATATAGTGTGTAATGTAAGAAAGGATAGTTTTTTCTGGATTTTTATAAATTCTGTTTTTATAATATTTTTCTCCAACTAAGTAAATAGAGCTATTGGCAGAAAAGTCAGTGTCTATAAGTAAAACCTTGTAGCTTGTAGCTGTATTTTGTTTTTCTTTGGTTGCAATCAAAGAGGCTAAATTTACTGCAAATGTAGTTTTTCCAACTCCCCCTTTACTGTTAAAAATATTGATTACCTTAGCTTTTCTCATGCAAAATTTCCATAGACTTGTAAACTTTTCTAGCTTTCCATAATTATCTTGTGAATAAGTTTTAAATTTTTTTACCCTATTTTTTTATACAAAACAAATTTGAAAGATTTTACAAGTTAAAAAAATTTGAATTCAAAAAATAAAATTTAGGACTTTCGTATTCATGAATTCTAAAAATATTTCTTTTATTTCAGAAAGAAAAACTTCATCCTTGTTCATCACTCTATTTCTTAGTGTTATAAGCATTGTCCCTCTTGGGTCAGAGCCTGTTTTTTATGGATGGGAAGTTTCTGGGAATTATTCTAGTCTTTTTATAAATGGAAAAAAATTATTTCAAAGTAATGAACCATTTATTTTTTCAGATATTCCCGAAGAAAGTTTAGTCGATTTTTCCCTTATGTTAGGGGAATATTATATTGCTAAACTGGAACAAGAACCTTTTTTTAAACTTATTCAATTGATTCAGGAACGAAAAGAAAATTATAATTTCTTGGAAAATATTTTGCTCTTTTTTTGGTATCAAGAGAATGCCCAAAGTAAAGAGGCGGAAAAAAGATTGAAAAAACTTCTTGAAATTTCTTCCGATGATCCTTATTTAAAAAATTTATCTGAAAAAGTAGTTTTATTTTTAGATACTCAACCAAATAAAAAAATGAAATTGAACTATGATGATATAAAAAGTTTAACTTGTGCACGTTCTAAAAATTATTATAGCATTTGCAGAATAGTTAAGTTACGTACTTTGCTTGAAATCATTCAACAGTCTTCTTTTAATCTAGATACTAACTTTGCTAATTTAGATAGATTACTTGCTAGTTTTTTTGAAGAGGATGAACTGGAATATATCCCTTTCCTAGATAAATGGATTCCCGATTTTCCAGCTAAGCTTTCAGCAATGGGATTTGCAGAGGAAGCAATTCATTTTCAAAGAATGTTAATCAAAAATGAAAATGTTCTAGGAAAGTTTGATGTAAGTTCTTATGAAAAACTTGCTTCTTATCAATTTTTTGCAAGTCATTGGAATGAGGCAGAAAATTCTTTAGAAATAGCTATTAAATCTATGCGTTCTATGACAGTTATGAAGAACAGTCTTCTTTTAAAAATTGGGCTCCTAAATTATTTAAAAAAAGATTATAGCAAGGCTTTAAATTATTTAGTCCAATTAAATTTTAAATATTGGGGAAGAACAATTAAAAATCCTCTTACGGACGAGCCACTCTCTGTAAATGGAGCAAGAGAATTGATTGCATTGGTTTTATGGAAAGCTAAATCTTCTTCTACTGCTGTTAAAGCGTTAAGTGAATTAAAAAAAAGTTTTCCCACTGAAGAAGGTCTATTTATTCGTTTGAGAATTGCTCAAATTATATTCTCAAATAAACCACAGCTAGCAGAAAAAATGACTGAAGAAATTATTTACATAGCACAAAGCAAGGGTTGGAAAAGGGTAGAATATGCGGCAACTTTACTAAATGGGTTTATAAATATTGTCAATAAAAAGCAAAGAAAAGCAGTAGTTCAATTTACAAAAAGTTTTGGAATTTTAGGAAATAATGATCCTACTTTTACAAATGAGTGGGTTCGTCAGTCGGGAATGATTCGAGCAAGAATTAGCGGTAAAGAAAGAGGGAATCATTCTTCTGTACTAAAAAAACTTACTACTCAAATAAGAAATAATTTTTTGTCTACAGATGCATTTCAAATCAAGTTGTACATTGACTCTCGTTTTGGCATAGAAGAGTTTAATAAATTAGCAATTGATTATTTTTTATCTACAAAGGATTATGAGTCTTTGCTAGAATTGCTTTATTATATTTCTTCAGAAAATACAAAAAGACCTTTTCAAGAACAAGGTAGTTTACAAGTTCCTAGTGTAAATTCTCTTATTAAGTTTTATGGAGGTTTTAAAGCAGCTGTTGATAATGTATATTACAAAGGAGTTTATGGAAAATATCGTGAGGAATATGCAAGTTTATTAAAAAAGCACAATGATAGTTTTAATATTCAATTAGTAAAAAACGCAAGTATTCCTGTTTTATTTTTATTGCCTTACGATGAAAAAATTTACTCTATTGGTTACAATCCTGAAAGTAATGAAAAATCAAAGTGGAGTGTTAACAATTTTTCTATAAAAGATTATCAAACTGTTACCTATTATAATAAACTTATTTCTTTGTACCCTTTCTTAGTAAGAGATTCTTCCTATCAATTATTTTTAAATCAAGCTGGTTTGGATTTACATCAAATTCTACACAGACAAAAAGTTGCTGGTTTTGGTTACCTTTTCTTTGGAGTAGATAGAGACTTTTTGATTAAAAAAAGTCAACCTGTTCATTTAAATTGCAATCCACAAATAGCAAATTCTAATCCAATTTCATTAGAACAGGCAGAAGGCTCTAAAGCTCTTTCCTATTCAACTATCACATTCATTTGGAACTTTAATGAAGTTTCTAATAAGGCTTTTCATCCACAGCAAACTTATCAGTGGAAATGTAGGAGTGGAGAAAGTTTAGAGTTTCGTAAGTTAATAAGAAGAATGGATTCTTTAACTTTGCCTAATAGCCTTTATTTTTCCAATCCTTTACTTCATAATATAAATCCTTATTTTTCAAATCAGGAATTGTTGTGGTTTCTTGATTTCTGGTTTAGAAAAGGAGTAAGTCAAATAGTTTATGTAAATAAATTAGAAAATGATCTCTCTTCTGAAATAGTTTTACGTTTACTCACAAATCCTTCTACTCTACCTGAGGAATGGAAAAAAGTTCAAACAATTTGGAAAAATTCAGAAACAGAAGGAATTATCCTTTGGAGAGAGATCAAATAACTACATAGAGAAAACAGAATTCAGAATTGTTTTGAGTTCTTTATCTAAACTTTTTGTATCGACATTTTCTGTTAAAAGGCAGTTTTCCAAATGTTGCTCAACGTAAGCTTGCCCAAATTTTTTAAGCGCGTTTGTGGTGGCTTTTAGAAGTCGAATGTTTTGTGTACAATTTGTCTCTCCTTTTGCAATATTTTTTTTTATAGCTTCAATTTGTCCCTGTATGCGGTTTAGTCTATAAATTAGCTCTTTAGATTCCATACTATATGGTATATAGTATATAGAAAACTTTGTCAAGAGTTATTTTTTTGTAGGGAGAAAACTTTTTTAATTTTCTCCCTTCATTTAGAATGACTAATTTCTTCTTCCTATGATGGGACCACCATATTTTTCCATCATACGTTCTTTTGTGAGGATTAAATCTTCGCGGTTGTCAGCGGCTAGTTCTCCATTTCCATCTAAGTAAATGGCACCTTTAGGACAAGCTTCTTCACAAAGTCCACAAAAAATACAGCGCAATAGATCTATATCAAAGCGCTTTGCGTACTTATCTTCAGGATGAAGATGCTGATTTTCTGGTTTTACTTCATCCGCTTCAATATAGATGGCATCGGCTGGACAAATCCACATACAACAAAAACAAGCAGTGCAGCGCTCTCGGCCCAATTCATCTCTTTTTAAAGAATGAAGTCCTCGAAATCGACTAGAATAAGCTCTTTTCTTTTCGGGAAATTCTATAGTAACAGCTTTTCCCAAAAATGCTGTTTTAAAGAAGTGCTTAATGGTAATTCCCAAACCTACAATTACAGAATAGAAATACCATTTCTCGTACCATTTAAACTGATGACGTTTTGCGACATTGACGACATTAACGTTTGCCAACTAAAGCCTCCTTTTTTGAACGAAGAAGTTCTAAACTAAGTCTTCTGAAAAACTCACCTGAAGAAGGTAAACCAAGAATAGGATTCATGGCAATTTCAAACTGTTGCTTTATCCCTTTTTTATTTGTAAAACTTCCAAACTGTTCCGCAAAAGCCTTAATAGGAACTCCAAAATGAGCTTTTTTTACGGAATCAGTTATATTTGTATGTAGAATAACCACAGTTCCATTTCCTGAGATTTCTTGAGGAAGATCTTCTTTAATGATAAACAATAAATCAATCTTTCCTAAGTTAAATTCAGAAATGATTCCCTCCAAATTGTTTGGATTGGTCATTCCAAGCTCAATTCCTCCGCGTGTAGTGGGATGTGGATCATTGGTCATGAGGAAATCAACTTGCTTGGGATTGTACTGACCTTCTGTGACTCTAACTTCGTAAATAATTTCTTTTTTCCACTTTCTAGATTCATTTAGAATTGTAGCTAAGTTTTCATTAGACTCATGTCCACCACCAAGAATAGCAATTTTATTTGCAGTTTGAATTTTATTTATAATTTTAGGAATTACAAGAGTGCTTTCACTTGCCTCTCCATTTTCATAGTATGCAAAAAGTCGATTTTCATTTAACCAATCAATGTCAAAACGCCCTTTATCGCAAAGGAAATACAAACCTTGTTCTCGATTTTCTCTGACCATATAACGATACATTTTGTTGTCACGAACATTGGTTTCAATATTACAACCAGTGCTACATCCATGACAAATGGATTTAGCTGTTTTATAATACCAAACACGTGATTTGAATAGGGTATTTTTATTTAATAATGCCCCTACTGGACATATGTCTGCTAGTGCACCTTGGTAGTTGTGGTCAATTGGTTTATCTTTGGCTAGCCCGATGATAGAATGATATCCGCGTTGGAAAAGTCCTAAGTTGGATTCTCCTACAATTTCTTCTTCAAAACGAACACAACGATAGCAAATAATACAACGATTGTGATTTATGAGTAAGTTATTTCCAATTTCTTCTTGGGGAATGTTGCGTTTTTCTAATTCAAAACGAGAAAAACCTTTTCCTACAGAAAAAGCGTTATCTTGTAAATCACACTCTCCAGCCTTGTCGCAAACCGGACAATCCAATGGATGATTGGCAAGTAAAAATTCCATTGTTCCTTCTCGAGCTTCTTTGACTCTTTGACTTTTTGTAATGATAGAAAGCCCCTCTTTGACGGGAGTATTGCAAGCCGCTTGAATTTTAGGGACCCCTTCAATTTCAATCAAACACATACGACACATTCCAACTATGGAAAGTGCGGGATGATAACAAAAATAAGGAATTTCGACGCCTACTTCAGCACATGCATCGATTAGATTTTTCTTTTCGTCTACTTCGTATTCGATTCCATCTATCTTAATTTTGACCACAACATCCTCCGTTGTATACAACTATATTTTGATAACAAGATTTAAATTCAAAATAAAATCAATACTTTCTTAAAAATTTTTAAAATGGAATGTAGTGAGTTTTAATTTGTAATATTCTATAAAAAAGATTACACTTTGTTAGTTTACAACAAACTATTTATTTTAGAGCAACTTGTTGGATTTGTACAAATTTTCAATCAAAATATATAGTTTGTTGTAAACTAACAAAGTGTAATCTTTTTTATAGAATATTACAAATTAAAACTCACT
>CALDSP010000338.1 GCA_937924465.1 uncultured Leptospiraceae bacterium | reverse complement strand
TACGGGAAAGTCCGGAGTTGAAAACGCTATGAATTGTAAAGGTTTGATTTTAAATTCATTCAACCAAACCAAAACACTCTCTAATATAAAAAAAATCCTACAAGAAAATCAAATTAAAAAATTTTATTTACAAGGGGAGGATTGGGACATTTTAAGAGAAATTGAAAAATCGGAAAACTTAGAATACTGGAAACTTTTAGAAAAACAAAAAGATTATTGTTATTTATCTCCTTGGGAGCTCATAAATAAGTATAAAATTTCTAAGAGAGTTGCAAAGTCTGCTTGTTATTCACTTATGTTTGGAATTAGTTTTTTTGATTTTTTTGATATTGAGAAAGCTAAAGTTTTAGATCAAAGTGAATTTTTACGACTTGCCTCCATTTATCCCAAATTTGTCTCTGAATGTGATACAAATCCTCCTCTTAAGAAAAAGTAATGGACAGTTTTCAACACATTCCTGTTTTACTTTCTGAGGTTTTAAATTTTTTTGAAAGTCTTAAAGTAGAAAACTCTCTTTTTTTAGATGGAACAGTAGGAGAGGGTGGGCATAGTTTTGCAATTTTAGAAAAGTTTCCAAATTCCAAAGTCATTGCTTTAGATAGAGATTTGGAAATGTTAGAGAGAGCAAGAAGAAGACTTTTTCCTTTTTCTAATAGGGTATTCTTTTTTCACAAAAATTTCTCTGAATTTCAAAAGGAGGATTTATTTTCACTTGGGTTTTCGCAGTTAAATGGAATTTTACTTGACTTTGGAATTTCTACTTATCATATTCGATCTTCCGGACGAGGATTTTCCTTTCAAAAAAATGAAAATTTAGATATGCGCCTTTCTGAAACTTCAATTCCTGTTTCTTATATTTTAAATACATATTCTGAAAAGGAGCTAGAAAAAATTTTTTTAGAGTATGGGGAAGAAAATTGGTCTAGAAAAATTGCAAAAAAAATTGTTGAATTTAGAAAACAAAAAAAAATTCAAACTACAATGGATCTCAATAAAATTGTGGAAGATTCTATTCCAAAAAAATTTTGGCCTCCAAAAGTTCATCCCTCTTTTCGAATTTATCAGGCTTTAAGAATAAAAAGCAATTCAGAATTAGAACACATCCAAAGAGCTTTTTTAAATTTGCCATTTCTTTTATCTAAAAATGGAATCTTGCTTGCTATTTCGTTTCATTCTTTAGAAGATAGAATTGTTAAACAAAGTACAAAACAGCTTGCAAAAACAAATAGGTTTGTAACTTTAACCAAAAAACCAGTTCAACCTCAAAATCTTGAGATCTTACAAAATCCAGCCTCTCGTTCAGCGAGGCTAAGGGCAATTATGGCGGTAGAATGAGGGAATTTATTTCATATAAAATTATTTGGGAAATTCTAAGGGCATTTTTTCATGTCATGTTTCCCTTCCTTTTAATTTATTATTTTACTTGGCAGAGTGTAAGTTTTGCAAATATGAATAGAGAAATTCAGAAACTCACTCAAAAAAGAGAAGAACTTTTTCGAAAAAATTACGATTTAAAAGCTCAAATTGCTTCTATTTATGCTTCCGAGAGAGTGGAAAATTTACTCAAACGAAAATACGAACCCAAAAGGGATAAAGTTATTACCTTAACTCTTCCAGAATACAAGATTTTTGTTTCTAGTGAATGAACCTTGAAATAGTTTTAAAATCTTTTCCAGAATTAAAAGTCCAACAGATTGGTGTAAACTCTCGTTTAAATTATATTCAATCTGATTCAAGAAAAATTCAACATGAGGACATATTTATTCTTTATAAAGAATTTGAAGATAGGGCTTCTTTGTATATTCAAGATGCTCTTCAAAAAGGAGCAAAGCATTTTATTTTACCAGATAGCTTAAAAGAAAAAATTTCACTTTCCAATACAAGTTTGTTACTTCATCCTGATCCAAGAAAAATTCATGGAAAATTAGCTTCATTCCTTTTAGGAAATCCTTCTCAAGATTTGACAATCTTTGCAGTTACAGGAACTAATGGAAAAACTTCAACAACACACATCCTTTACAATTTTCTTGAAAAGTTGGGTAAACCAGTTGGAATCATTGGAACGATTTACGCAAAATACAAAAATGTTGTTCACGAAATTGGTTACACAACTCCAGATCCATCTCTATTAAATTCCCTATTATTTGAAATGAAAAATTCTGGGATAGAATATGTAGTTATGGAGGCAAGTTCTCACGGTTTAAAATTAAATCGAATGGAAGGAATTGAACTAAATGCAGGTATTTTTACAAATCTAACTGAAGATCATTTGGACTTTCATAAGAATATGGAAGACTATCTTTTAAGTAAGTTTCATTTATTTGAGCTTTTACAGGCATCTTCCAAAAAATTCAAATGTGGAATTGTAAATTTGTATTCAGAGTTTGGAATAAGAATGAAAGATTTAATTCAAAATCTTTCTCCTAATTATAATGTTCTTTATTATGGAGAGAAATTTAAAGGGAAAATAAAAAATCTTAGTTTGCAAAAAACAGAGTTTGAAATGAGTTGGGGAGATAAGATTTATACTTTTGAAACAAATTTATTAGGTGAGTTCAATTTTGAAAATGTTTCACTTGCAATTTTGCTTATTCGGGAATTTTTTCCTAATCTGACGCCTAACGACATTCAAACAATCATTTCTAATCTACAACCCATTCCGGGCAGGTTTGAATTAATTTATTCACCAAAAAAAGATAAACTAGCTATTGTAGATTATGCTCATACCCCCGATGCACTTGAAAACATTTTAAAAAGTGTAAATCAAATTTCACATTCTAAGATCATTACTATTTTTGGTTGTGGGGGAGATAGAGATAAAACCAAACGACCACTTATGGGAGAAATTGCGGCTCGGTTGAGTGATTTTGTAATTTTAACATCTGACAATCCTAGAACTGAAAATCCTGAAACAATTTTAGATGAGATTGAAAAAGGTTTTCCAAAAAGTTTTCAAAATTATTTTCGAATTGAAAATCGTAAAAAAGCAATACAAAAGGGATTAGAAATCTTGCCTGAACTTGGAATTTTGGTTATAGCTGGAAAAGGACATGAGAACTACCAAATTATAGGAAAACAAAAATTTCCTTTCAGTGATCAAGAAGAAGTAAAAAAATTATGGAGTAAGGAATTTTAAATGTTTCAGTTAGTTTATGATTTGTTTGGAGATGAAGTTGGAGTTTTGAGAATTTTTAATTATGTAACTTTTCGAGCTCTCATGGCGGGACTTACTTCTATGTTTTTGAGTTTTTTTTTAGGTAATTTAATTATTGGGTATTTATATAAATTAAAATTTAAAGAAAATATTCGAGAAGACGGTCCAAAGTCTCACTCTGTAAAAAGCGGAACTCCCACTATGGGTGGGATTATGATTGTTTTTACTATGCTTATTTCTTTAATTTTTTGGGCAAATTGGAAAAACTATAATTTGATTTTACTTACTGTGTTTAGTTTAGCTTTTGCTTTGCTTGGTTTCACTGATGATTACCTAAAAGCCATTAAGAAAGTGAAAGGAGGAATGAGGGCTAGAACCAAGTTTTTAATTTCTCTCGTTTTAGCTTGTGCTTTTAGTTACATATTTTATTTTCATACTGGAAAAATTGTGAAAGATGGAAAAGGAATTCAATTTGTTTTAACAGATATTTTCTTACCTTTTATAAAAGGTCCCATTTTAGACCTAGGATTTTTTGCAATTCCTTTTTCTGCTCTTATCGTAATTAGTAGTTCTCATGCAGTCAATCTTACAGATGGTTTGGATGGATTAGCAGCAGGAACAGCTTGTGTTGTTACGGTGACCTTAGGGATTTTGGCGTATTTAACAGGTACTCCTATTGTAGCAAACTATTTAAATTTACCTTACTTAGTGGGAGCTCATGAATATTCTGTATTTTTATCGGCTTTAAGTGGTTCACTTCTTGGGTTTTTATGGTTTAATTTTTATCCTGCTCAGGTCTTCATGGGAGATACAGGCTCTCTTTTTTTAGGTTCTACTATTGGAATGATTTCTATAATGATTAAAAAAGAACTTTTACTTCCTATTTTAGGAGCAGTTTTCGTAATAGAAGCGTTGAGCGTCATTTTGCAAGTAGGAAGCTTTAAACTAACTCAAAAAAGAATTTTTAAAATGGCACCCATACATCATCATTTTGAACTCTTAGGATGGAAAGAAACGAAAATAGTATTTCGGTTTTATGTGATTGCGATTATTCTAGCTATGATTTCTCTTTCTACTTTAAAAATTCAATGAATGAAAGATCTATTAAATCAAGTGAATTTTGGACAATCGGAACTCATGTTATAGACCTTCCTCTTTTATATGCTGTTTTAATTCTTTTATTTGCAGGTTTAGCTATTTTATATTCTGCTTCTTCCGTTGTCGCTCAACGTGATTTTGAAAATAGTTTTTATTATGTTAAAAAACAAGCTATATGGATTGGGCTTTCTTTTTTGGCAATGCTTATAGCAAGTGTATTTCCTTTAAAAGTTTTGCAGAAATATTCTAACTTACTTATGATTTTAAATTTAGTTTTGCTTACTTTTGTTTTTGTTCCATTTATTGGAAAATCTGTAGAAACTCATTATGGAAGAACCTTTCATCGTTGGATTAATCTTGGTTTTTTACAGTTTCAACCATCTGAACTTGCAAAAATTATTATCATTATTTATGTTTCTGCAACTTTAGTAAAAATTCACGAAGTGGAATTTCATTGGAAAAGTTTTGGTCTTCCAATTTTTACTTTAAGTTTAGCAATTCTTTTGATTATGGCAGAACCTGCTTTTGGAACTTCTTTAGAAGTTTTATTTATCATTTTAATACTGGTATATATATATGGATTTCAAATTAGAAAACTCATATTAGGATTTATTTCCATTCTTCCTTTACTTGCTTTACTTATATACAAAGTTGGATATAGAAAAAAGAGAATTGAAATTTGGTTAGATCCTTACAAATATCGATATGATGAAGGACATCAACTAGTTTCTTCCTTTCGTTCTTTTTATGAAGGAGGATTTTTTGGAAATCCTCTTGCAACAGGGTATTCTCATCGTTATTTGACTTATAGCCATACTGATTTTATTTTACCTACATTTGTAGAGGATTTTGGATATTTTGGATTTTTAGTTCTTATGAGCATAATTTGTTTTATCATGCTTCGAGTTTTTTTATTACTGAAAAAAGTTGATGATCCTTTTTACTTTTTACTTGGAGTAGGACTAATTAGTTTGATTATTTTACAAGTTTTAATCAATAGTTTTGTTGTTACTGGAATTCTTCCTATCACTGGAATTAGCTTTCCATTTTTAAGTTATGGAGGTTCTTCTCTCTTAACTACTATGATTTCTTTTGGTCTTATTTTAAATATTACAAAAAAGGAAAACTTAAGTTGAAACGAAATATACTAATCGCTGCAGGTGGAACAGGGGGACATATTTCTCCCGGAGTAGCTCTTGCAGAAGAATTGTTAGAAAACAAAGAAAAGTATGGGGTTGGAGATATTTATATACATTCTTTAGAACGAAATAAAGACAATCCCGACTTAAACGAATCTTCAGTTCCAGTTCTTTGGCATAATACTCCACAAATCAATGCGAAACTTTTTTTTTATTTTTTTCCTTTTTTATTTCAGATATTTAAAACTTTTCAGATTTTGTTTTCTAGAGACATACATGTAGTCATTGCAATGGGTGGGTATTCTTGTATTCCTTCTCTTATTTATGCTTTATTATTTCATAAAGAAATTTTTTTATGCGAACAAAATCGAGTTATGGGAAAAATCACGCGACTATTTTTAAAATGGAGTAAACGCGTGGCTTTTAGTTTTCCACCTTTAGAGATTGGAAAATACAAAACAGTTGAGTTTCAAATTTTGGGCAATCCCTTAAGAAAGAAAATTCTTCCAGATTGTGACTATCCTAAAATAAAAACTTCTAAACTCAAACAAAAACAAAAGTTCAATGTCTTAGTTTTGGGAGGCTCACAAGGGGCAAGGCAAATCAACAATATGATTATAGAGACGGCTACTGTTCCAGAAATTTCAAAAAAATTTAATTTTCGAATTTTAACTGGAAAAAATTTATTTGAGGAAGCTAAAAAAAAGTCAAGTGAAGAGCTAGATTTAATTTCTTATTCTCAAGATATGAAAACGCATTATCAATGGGCAGATCTTGTGATTGCAAGGGCTGGGGCTGGAGTTATTTTTGAATGTTTGGCTTTTGGACTTCCTACTATTTTAATTCCTTATCCTTTTGCGGCAGACAATCATCAATTTGAAAATGCAAAATATTTAGAAGAAAATGGAGCGGCTATTTTACTAAACACACAAGAGGAAAAGCCAGAACTGATTGTAAATATTTTACTTAGTTTAGATACAAGTAAACTTTTAAAAATGTCAAAAAATGCTTTCAAATTAGCAGAGATTCATTCTACACAAAAAACTCTGGAATATTTTTTTGGAAATGGAAATAAGTAAAAAAAAATTTTTTTTTATTGGGGTTGGAGGCTCTGGGATGAGTTCTCTAG
>CALDSP010000337.1 GCA_937924465.1 uncultured Leptospiraceae bacterium | reverse complement strand
GACTTTTTTTCATTTAAGAAAGAAGAAAGAGATGTATCTTTTGAAATTCGAAAAGCTTTTGAACTATATCTAGAAAAAAAAGAAAAAGAAGCTATAGAATCCAATCAAACAGAAAAATTCATTCAGTTTTTTCTTGATTTTGAGGTGCTTCATTTGAACGATTTTTGTAGAGAGATCATTGACAAAACCCAACTGGGAAAGATCTCTTTTCCTGAAAAGATTGAACACAATTCACTTCAAACAGAATTTTCTAATTTAATTAAAAAAATTTTAGACAAATATCAAAATTCTAAACTAAGTGCTTACAAAGAAGCTGTTATTTCACAGGAACTATTTCAGGAACTGAAAAATAATAGAATTCTTACCGAAAGACATATTTTAAACAGAACAACAAATAGAGAACTCATAAATGATCCCGACTTCGAAAATTGGAATGTGGCTTGGCAAGATTTAAAATCTAATATGGATTATTTTTCATGCCAAGATAAAATTTTTGAACTTATTCAATTTTTTAATGATTGGATTCAATTTTATAAAGATTATCAAAAGCAAAAAAACTTTCTTAGCACGGATGATGTTATTTGCAATACGGTAGAAATGCTACAAGCATATCCTCAATCTAGAGAGCATCTTAGTAAAGATTTTGATTTCCTAATAGTAGATGAATGCCAAGATACTGATCCCAATCAATTTCTTATTTTTTCTTTATTAAATTCTGTTAGAGAAGGTTCGAATTATAAGACTCCTAAACTAATTTTGGTAGGCGATAAAAAGCAATCTATTTATAAATTTAGAAATGCAGATTTAAAAACAGTAAACAGCTATGTAACTAAACTAATTCTATCACAAAATCAACTTAGGCTAAATACATCATATCGCAGTAGAGAAAAATTGAATGCTTTTTTTAATGATTTTTTTTCACAAAATGCGTTTGAGCAGTTTAAATATTCCCCAGTTAAAACAGGTAGAGAAGATGAATTAGCCAAATTAAAAGAGCCTAGTGTGTTTTTAGCTTGTCTGCAAAGTCAAATACCAAAAACAGTAGATACTGTTCGTAAAGAAAATGCAGAATCAATTGTTCAGTTCATTCAAGAAATTTATAATAATGAACACTATTTAGTATGGGATAAATACAAACAAACACAACGAACAATAACTTTTTCCGATATAGCTATTTTATCTTATAATGGAAGAGATTTAGAAACCATACAGAAATATCTTTTGTTAAAAAAAGTTCCTTGTTCTATTTATAAAGAAAAAACTTTTTATTCTGAAAATTTAATTGCTTCTTTATCATATATGCTTCATTCCATTGAAAACCCAAACGACAGTCAATCTTTTTTATTTGCTTTGGATTCTCCCTTATTTTTGATTCCTGTTCCTACTCTTTGCGAACTATCTTCTGAAAATCTTTTAAATTACTATCAAGTAGTCTTACCTGAGAAAGAGGAATATAAAGAACTGATAGAAATTTATAAACTATTTTCTAAAGCACATGAAGAACGTTTTTTATATCCTGCTTCTTTGATTATCCAAAATGTTTTAGAAAGAATGAATACACTTCCTCGTTTGGCTTCGGGTTTTGAAGGAAGAAAAAATTTAACTAACTTATATCACTTTTATGATATTTTAAATGAAATGCAATATGACCAAAATATGAGTTTTGGTGAAATAGCCAGAGAAATGAGGCGTAGAGTTGTAAATGAAGTAGCTGGAGAAAAAAGATTAGATTATGAAGAAAAAGATAAAAGACAAGATACAGTAAAACTAATGACTATTCACGCTTCTAAAGGTTTGGAATTTCCAGTGTGTGTGTTGTTTCGGGTGTTCAAGACTCGGTGGGAATCTTCCAAGGCAAATATTTTGAAAACAAATACTCAGTCTTGTAATGGAGACATAACTATAGAGTTTCGTTTTAAATCAAATGTAACATTACAAACCTTGGGTTATAAGTCAGCATCAAAAGAGGATATGAATGCAGATAATGAAGAAGAAGCCCGACTAATTTATGTAGCATGTACTCGTGCCAGAGATTATTTATTTTTTCCCATAAACTATCCTTCACAAATAGATCATCTCACAGATTTCTCAAAAAACCTAATCAATTTACTAAATCTAGAGTCTGATTTTGTGAAGAATTGTTTAAATTTTAAATTAGTAAAAATATTTGAACCTAAAGCCAAGAGTTTGTTATTAGAGAAGAAAGAAGAAGAAAAAAGCTTTTCTTTCCATCCTGAGGAATTACAAGGGAAATGGGAAAAGGCAATTCAGAACATTGCGAACGTTTCTAGTTGGAAAATTGTTTCTTATTCTAGATTGCATAGAGATCAGCAAAGAATTGAGCCTAAACAAATACAATCCCAATCAAAAGAAGAAGGGAAACAATTTCACTTTGAAAACATGGATGGAAAACTTTTTGGAAAGATTTGCCATGCCGTTTTAGAGAAGGTTCCTTTTGAGAAAATTACTTCTAAAGATTTTTTGGAAAAAGGGCTAGTAGAGATTTGTGAGCAAACCTATGAATACTTTGGAGTTTTAACAACACAAAGTGAATACAGTTTAGAGACATTAGTCAATCTGACGCGTAACGCTTTGGTTTATAATTATATCATTGATAAAAAAGAAGCCCCCATTTGTAAATGGGAACATATACATAAAGAAAGAAAGTTTTATGCTAATGGAGAAAGTCTTGGAGATTGGATTGTAGGAATAGCAGATGTTTTGTTTAAATTAAAAGATAAATATTATATTTTAGATTGGAAAACAGATCAACACATTGGAGAAAGTCTAAAGACTCATTGTGAAAAAGAGTATAATAACCAAGTTTATTTATATAGTTATGTTTTATTGCAAAATCTTTCTCTATTGCAAAAAAATAAATCTTTAAAAACACTTTACGACAAGCAATTTGGAGGAATGGTTTTTGTATTTCTTAGGTATTTAGGTACGGAAAAAGGTTTGTATTTTATAAAACCAAATTTGGAAGAAGTTTTAAATTTTATAAAAATGGGGAACTATGCAAATTCCTAGGGGCTATGGTTTCGCAAGGGCTATTTTTGAAAAAAAAGAAAATCCTAGTTCTTACATTCCTAAAGCTTTTTCTATTTTATGTAAAGACTCTAAAAATGAAATAGAAAATCAAATTATAGAAGAATTGTTTTTTGCTACAGAGAGTGGTGCTATTTGTTTAGATTTGGATTTTTTTATTAAAAAAAACAATTTAACAATCCAAGACATTACTCCAGAGATTATAGAAAATCTAAAAACAAAAAATATTATTTTTATAAATAATAAATTTTATTTTAAAAACACATATGAAATTGAACAAAGGATTATTCAAAAAATTTCCATACTTCTAAAACATAAACCAAATCGGAAAAATAAGGTAAACTCACTGGATGATTTTACTTATTCTCGCCAGCAAATCCAAGCTGTAAAAAATTCTCTGCAAAACCAGATGTCCCTCATAACCGGAGGACCGGGAACCGGAAAGACCACTGTAATTCGTTTGATAGTTTATAATTTATTGAAAATGGGGTACTCTCCTAAAAAACTTCAATTGGTCAGTCCAACTGGGAAAGCCGCTAGGAGACTTGGTGACTCTTTAGGAAAGTGTATTCAAGAATGGGACTTAGAAACTCCTACTACTTTGCATAGGCTTTTAGGTTATAAAAGTAACGGGAGATTTTATTTTAATTCAGAAAATCCTCTCTTGGTGGATGTCCTTATTATTGATGAAGCTTCCATGATAGATATATATATCTTAGATGCTCTGCTATCTGCCTTGCCAAGTAATGCAAAACTCATTTTGGTTGGGGATCCAAATCAACTTTTGAGTGTGCACAAAGGTTCTGTATTTTCTGATCTTGTCCAACTTAAAAAAAATGTTTCTGAAATTACAAAAGTGTATCGTCAAAAACAAGAATCAAAAGATTTGCTCAATCTTATAAAAAGCATTCAAAAAGAAGATCCGAAATTTCTAGAAAAGTATAAAAATAAAAATACACAAAAATCTAATGTAAATTGGATTGAGACAAATGAAGAAAAGATTTACTTACACTTAAAAACTTGGTATGAAAAATATAGACAGTCAAATTCACAAATATTAACTCACTTTAATTTAGGGAAACTAGGAGTAGAAGGGATAAATAAATACTTCTTACAAGAATTTCCCGAAAACCCGCCTATGATTTTAAATATAAATTTATCCAAATATGAACTCTTTAATGGAGATTTGGGTTTTCTATTTAACGAGAATGGAAATTATTTTTTTTCAAAAACTCTAGATAAGAAAGATCCTATTTTACTTCCCAGTTATATATTAAAATATTTTTCCTATGCATTTGCAATTACAATTCACAAGAGCCAAGGTTCAGAATATGATCATGTGTGTTTAGTTTTACCTCCTATAGATGAGTCGGGCAGAAAAGAAGAAATATTAACAAAAAGACTTGTTTATACTGCTATAACAAGAGCGAAAAAGTCTGTTACTATTATAGGAAATTTTAAGACTTGGGAATATGCAATTCAAAATTATAGTTATCCTAGAATGAGCGGTATAGTTTCTCTTTTATGAGAGATTTATTTTAGGAGAGCTTGCTTAAATATTAGCACATAACGTAATACTTAAATTTTATAAATTTTTACAAACTAGGCTCTTCTACGAAGTTTGTAGTAACAATAACAATTTTTTCATTAAAAAATTTTCAGTTGTTCGTATTTTTGCAGTATTTTGGAAAACTTTTTTGATCTTCCAATCATATGAAATACGGATTTATTTTACATGAACAAAAACAATCCTTAAAAATTAAATCTAAACGAAAAACTGTTTCTACTTTGCGAATTCCTTTACGTTTAACTTCTACTATGCATAAGGGAATTAAAAGATATAAAGGTTTAGAAAAGTATTTAAATAAATTATTAAAACGCTACCGGTTTCTTTTATACTCTGATTATTTCCAACCATCTCAAAATCCTAAAACGGAATATCAAAAGAGAGGAGAAAATTATGTTGAATTCAAATTTCGTCCAGAGAATCGAGATTGGTTGGAACTGAAGATGTGGGGTGATGCTTTAGGAATCTCTGCAACTTTTATGTTTGTAAGACTTTTAGAGATTGAGAAAGAAAACGAATCTGTCGTAAACCAAAGAACCTTTCGAATGTTTAGCGTTGTTGTTGCTACAGTCTACTACGCAAGGGTTCCTCAATTACGAAAGAGTTTACGTAAAGGAAGAAGTATACTAGAACGGTGGATCACATTTTACGATCTATCAAATCAACCATAGCAACAAAAACTCAATTCAAAAAGTTTTCTTATATTCTAAAAAATCATTTAAATCCAAAAAAATGGTGGATTCTGCCATCAATAAATTTTGAATAAAGCTATGAGTTCTTTTAAGTTATACTCTCAATTAGCAGAATATTATTATTATATCGAAAAATCAGGTAGAAATTTCAAACAAGAATTGCTTTGTTTAGATCTTTTGTTTCGTAGTTATAGAGTTAGGAAAGTTGTCGATCTCGGATGTGGAACAGGGGAGCATGCGGAAGCCCTTCGACGCATGGGCTATGAAGTTTTGGGAATAGATAATTCTTCTTACATGCTAGAAGTTGCCAAGAAACGATTTCCAAATTCTAAATTCCAACTTGCAAACATGCAAGATTTCAATGTTAGTTCTACTTATGATGCTTTGATTTGTTTATATGGAACTTTTAATTATTTACTTACTACTCAAGAAATTCAAAATGCCTTAGATTCTATTTATGCAACTTTAAGACCTAAAGGACTTTTGATTTTAGAAATTTGGAATTCTATTCCTATTCAAAAGATCCGAAAAAAACCAATCTCTCCAGTAAATGTTTGTTCAGTTGGTTCAACCATTGTAAAAAGAAATAGAGGCTTTCGAGTTTCTTCTGAAAATAATAATTTAGTTGAAGTAAACTTTTCATTTGACATAAACTCTCAAGTTATTAAAGATTATCATGTTATGCGTGTTTTTGAAAAAGAAGAAATACAAAATTATTTACGTCAATGCAAATTTGAAGTTCATAATATTTTTAAAGATTATCAAAGAAGAAAATTTCATAATAAATCTATTAGAATGCTTTTTGTTTGTCAAAAACAAAAATGAAACATTTTTCTTTTCCTTTTAAAATTGGTTTGTATAGTTTTTCTGTTTCTCTTGCTTGTTTACTTGGTATTATTTACACAGAAGATTTTCTAATTCTAGAAAAAATTTATTTAGAAACCAGTTATATACCAGATCCTGAAGTTTACTTTGGAAGGGTTATGCTTGCTTTGGGACTTTCTTTTTTATGTGGGGTTGTGGTGTATGTATATGCAACAGTCTTTAATGTAAAACTAATTGAATTTCGAAAAATAATTTTAGAAACTGCTCGTAAATATCTCCCAGAGTATGATTTATCTTTAGATAGTGGTTTTAAAGAAATTGAACAACTGAAAGAAGTTTTTAGAAATTCTATTTATGAAATTCAATCTAGTTTTTCCGCAAAAATCGCAAATGTTGTTTACGAAAATAACAAAAATTTCAATGAGCAAATTCTTCCATTTGTAAACAAATTACAAAAACCAAATATTAAAGGTTTAGATATTTGTATGTATCCACTTGAAAATTATAATACAAACTCAGATTACATAGATTACATACCAACACAAAACGGAGTCATTTTTATAATGGCTGGATTTTCTGAACATTCGCCAATCCAGTCTGCTTATAAAGCAAGAATTCAAAGTATTTTTGCATTGGCTAAAGAATTTTATTTCTATACAGAAGAAGATATGATTTCTAATATTCAAACAGCCCTTCGAATTCATAAAATTAAAGGCTTAAATTTAGTTCTCTTTTTTATTTCTAATCAAACAAAGAAAGTGAAGTTTTTGCATTTTCAAGAAAATCCTATTTTTCTCATGCACAATAATGAATTATCTGAAATTCTCACCATTGGAGAAACAGAATATCCATTTATGGAAGAAAACTCTGACGTACGATTTTACAATTTAGAAATGGGAGACCACTTAGTTGTAGTAACCGATAGAATTTTAGATAGAGCATATTTTGAAAAAGATATTTTAACAGTGCGATGGAAAAAGAATCTCCAACAAACTAAACCAAAATTTTCTTCTTCTAATGGAGTAGCCAATCATTTAATAGAGTTTCTAGATTCAAAAATGCATGAAAAAGGAACAAAAGAAAAACTAAGTGATTATTTATCTTATATAATTGTTGGGTATGAATAAATTAGTTGTAAGGTTTACTTTTAGTATTTTAATTTTTTTTAGTTTTT
>CALDSP010000336.1 GCA_937924465.1 uncultured Leptospiraceae bacterium | reverse complement strand
TTATTTTTATAAAGTTAAACAACTCCGTAAAACAAGTTCGCAAATTTCTTCTGAAAGGATTACTACTTATATTACTCATAACTACAATTCTCATAGGTCTTGTAATTTATAATAATATTCCTTTTGAAAACATAAACATAGGAATTAAAATAATTGACATATTCTTTCTTTTTTGGTTAGGTCTAGCTTTTTCTCAATTCAGTTTCTTGAGTTTTTATCCTGGGATCTTATCTATCTTTTTGTATGGAGAAATCCCTCGTCTTGTGATTCAAAAAGAAGCGCCCGCTACCAATAAAGGAGCTTCCTATCTCAAAAATGAACTTTGGAAAATGTATGAAGTAGAAAATTGGAAAAGTTTTATAAGTGAGTTTTGGTTTAGCCTCATTGTAGATGAAACAATTGATAACGCATTAGAGCATGGTGGAAAAAGAACAGATGATAAAATTACAGTACAAATTTTTGAAACAAAAAATTTTTTAGACGTTCATGTAATTGACATGGGAAAAGGTTTTGATCCAAGTGAGGTTCCAGACCCCTCACTCCCAGAAAGAAAGAATATTCCTACAGGACGTGGAATTCATATTCTCAAAAAACTTTTTCCAATAGCTTGGAACTATTTAGGAAATGAAATAAGAGTTAGAGTTTCCAAAAATCCCGCAGACAATCCTAAAGAAGATTAATGACCCTCAAATTGACAAATGGAATAAACGTTTACGCCATATTTTTCTTTAATCATTTTAGAGCCACCCAAGTCTGGAAGATCAATAATTACTCCAGCCTCATGAACTTCTCCACCTAATTTTCGAATAAGAGAAATAGTTGCACCTAACGTCCCACCAGTAGCAATTAGATCATCCATAATAAGAACTCTATCTTTAGAATTAATTGCATCCTTGTGAATTTCAATTTGATCAGTACCATACTCTAGTTGGTATTCCTCCGCCACAGTTTCACCTGGAAGTTTTCCTTTTTTTCGTACAGGAACAAATCCTATTCCCAACTGAAAAGCAAGAGCCGCTCCAGTAATAAATCCACGTGCCTCAATAGCTGCAACTTTTGTAAGAGCCGCTTTTTCATAACGAGCAACAAAAGTGCCAATCGTTAACGCTAAACCCTCCGGGTCTATTAGCAAAGTGGTAATATCTCGAAACATGATACCAGGCTTAGGCCAATTGGGAATAGTGCGAATTTTAGATTTCACTATGGACATACTTCCAAATTTATTTACTCTTTTTTGTTTGTATATCAAAATTTTTTCTTAGCAAAAACTTACAGCATGATTTTTTTTGGATTAAGTTCTTTAAGGAGGGTATATGCATTATAAATTTTGGATATTGATTTTCTTTATTTTTACAATTTTACTTTCAAGTGAAACTAAGAGAGCATCCATGAGTGTTGTTGACTTAGATAAACTAGAACCAGAACAAATCACAGTAGGAAATCTTTCAGAGAAAGAAGAGGAATTGGAAGAAGTAGAAAAATTTCATGAAAGTCTAAAACACATTTTAAGAAAAAGCAGACGTACGGGAGTTATTTACAAAGATAAACTTGGAAAAATCTTTACAAATGGAGAGTATCGTTTTCGACTTACCCCTGAAATAAAGCCAGAATCTTTTTCTCACATTGAATATAAAATTGGAAATGGAAAATTTAGAATCTACGAAGAACCTGTATCTTTGGAAGAAGAGGGGTTTTATAAACTTTCTTATAGAGGAGTAGACTTATTAGGAAATTATGAAACTACTCATTCTTATAATATTCGTGTAGATAGAACTCCTCCTGAAATAGACCTAGAACTTTTAGGAGAAGAATTTCCCGGTACTGATGGAAATTCTTACTATGCACCCAACGTAAAATTAGAAGTAAGGGCACATGATAAGGGAGCTGGTTTAAACATGATTCTTATCAATATAAACGGACAAGGGAATGTACCTTTAACTGAAGAAAATAGTGTGTTTACCAAAGGTGGAGAATATGATGTAGCAGTTCGTGCCTTAGATAATGTATACAATTTATCAAAAAAAGTAAGAATTAAATTTTTTATAGATAATATTAAACCAAAAGTGAGTTTTTCAATCAAACCTGAAATGAAAAAAATTAATGATAAAAAGTATTGTAAAGTAGATTCATTAGTAAGTTTATTTGGAAAAGATGAAGAGTCTGGTTTAAGTAAAATTGAGTATTCGCATGATGGAGAAAACTGGATTGAATACACAAATCCAATTACTATTCATAGAGGAAGTTCACTCAAAGAAGGAAATCTATATTCTTTTCAATTTAGAGGATTCGATAACATTGGAAACGTTTCTGAACCTTCGACGTTTGAGTGTATTTTAGATTTTTTACCTCCTAGAACTTCTATTCGAATCCAAGAACGTTGAGCAATAAAAAATTTTATTTACAAAAAGTAATTTTTTTATTTACTGCTCTCTTTCCAATTTGGGCAATTCTATCTTGTGGGATTGCTCTAAAGTGGGAAGGTTCTTTTTCTTGGTTTCGTTCCGATTGGATTTCCATTGCATTAGGGCTTATTATGCTTTTCATGGGAATGACCTTAAAAACGGAAGATTTCCAAAGAGTCTGGAACCGTCCCATTCCTATCTTACTTGGAGTTTTTTTACAATATACAATCATGCCACTTAGTGGACTAGGAGTCAGTTGGTTTTTTAATTTAAGCCCTGAACTTGCAAGTGGACTCATTCTTGTAGCAAGTTGTCCCGGAGGAACAGCCTCTAACGTTATGTGCTATTTAGGCAAGTTAGACGTAGCTCTCTCTGTTAGCATGACTCTAATTTCCACCTTACTTGGAATCATCTTAACTCCTCTTTTAGCTTCCTTTTTAATTGGGAGTAAAGTACAAGTAAATACTATTGGACTTCTTTTCAGTACCGCAAAAATAGTATTATTACCAATAGGTTTAGGATATTTTTTATCTAAATATTTTCGAAAATTTATTTGGAAACTAGAAATTTATTTTCCATTCTTTTCAGTAATTTTAATAGTCTTAATTGTTGCTTCTATTGTTGGTAATTCTCGAAAAAGTATATTAGAATTTTTTAATATACTTTCCATGGCTGTTTTTTTAACTCATGGCTTAGGTTTCTTTTGGGGATACGTTTTAGGAAAATGGATTTTACAAAATGACTCAAATGCTAAAACAATCTCTATTGAAGTAGGAATGCAAAATTCTGGACTTGGAGTTGCACTTGCTAAAGAAAACTTTGCTAGTCTTCTCGTTGCGGTTCCACCTGCCTTATCTAGTCTGTTTCATTCTTTAATTGCAAGTATTTTAGTGGGTTTATGGAGTTTTAAAAAAACGAAACTTGAAATAAATAGCTCCGATCAAAGTTATACAACTTGAAAAAGCTTTTCTAAAACTGCCTCTGAATTTAGTAAAACTTGTTTGATAGATTTAATAACAAGAGTTTTATCTTCTAGTGTACCTTTTTCAAACACTTGAGCAATTCTTTTCGCTTCATGCACCTGCTCAAGAATAGGGGCTATGGAAAGAATACTTGACGGAAGATCATTTTTGTAAAGAGTTTGAATGAGCTTAGAAAGACGAGAGGGTATATCTAAAAATGCAATTTCTGAAATCGTTAAATCGGAAATTAAACTAATTATAAGAATTTGAAGTCGAAAGAGAATAATAGACTCAATTCTAGAAATGTTATCGGCTAAAGTTTTTGTGTTTTTTAATTTATTGTAGAAATGAATTCTTTTTTGTAAATATGCCACTAGAGGTTCTACTTGTAGAGGTTCTTTTTTCTTTATGTTCCAAAATGCTTGTAACTCTGAAAAACTTTCATTTCCAAATACAACCTCACCAAGCTCCATAATATGGCAAGCAGTTGGCTCAAAAAGGTTGATTCGCATTTGAAAACTTTCAAAGTCGTTAAAACTTAAGTTAATGACATTTTCTGAAAAATGAAGAGAAAGCAAATCTAAAAGCTGACGTTTGAAATCACTTCGTAATATATCAGAACTAGAAGCTAGCAAAAAAAAGTTATAGTCAGAGAAAACGTCTTCTTCTCTGCGAGAGCGGGAACCATAAAAAACTAAAGAAAAAGGTTCCAGGTTTTCTATTTCCCACAGTTCTTCTTTTAAAGATTCAAGTAAATTCATTCGAAAAATAGTTTCATCCTCGCAAGATTTTCTAGTATTGCTCTAAAAGCTTTGTCCCTATCCTCCTTGCTATTAAATGGCAAGGACTTTATATTGTTCAAATCGTGATAAATAATTTCAATAGTAGGGTGATTTGGATTTTTTTTGATGGTAGAAACAAAGTCCAGGTTTATAACCTCAGAGTCCCCTAACTTTAACCACATAATTACCTCTTATTCGAATGTATTTTTTTGAATTTTTGAGTCAAGCTGTTTGAACATAAAACTAGCGAAAATTTACTCTCTTAAAAAAGCTATTTCTACATTCTCATTAAAGATAGACTTATCCTTGACTTCTACCACTAAAGCACGTAAATTGTCTAATCGAATTTTTAATTTTCCTTCAATTTCTATTTCATCTACACTAGGAATAAAGCGAGCCTCATAGTTTTTTTTGCCATCCAAAATAATTCGAATGGTAGAATTGTCTAGAGAATCTATTTTCATTACTAAATTTTTTGCAGTAAAACTATCCCAATACATTCCAGTCCATGTCCCAGTAATTTTTTCTAATTTGGATGAACTTGGAAAAGCTCTAGGCTGCACAGACTTTTTTGCTATGGAATAAGCCGCGCTTTTTATAGGGGAATAATCACTTTCTAAAAACTCATCTCCAGAGGATGTAACAGCAAATAAATAAATTATATCTTTTTCTGGTAAGTTTAACATAAATGAGGTCTTAGTCTCTCCATTCACGTTTCCCCAAAATGTCCAATTTGATTCCCCTATTCTCTTTAACCATATATTATAAGTTTTACTTCCTTCTACTCTATCCCAATTTAAATATACAACATCATAATTTACACTAATTTCTAAAAAACTAGGAGACGCAAGACGTACAAGTCCTCTTGTAACTTTTGGATCAACATATCCTATTTTTGGTTCAGAAAACTCTCCAAGATTCCCATTCAATCCTACTGCTTGAACAACATATATGTTTTTCACTCTTTCTTTAGTAAAATGAACATATTCCTCTTTTGTAACAGAATCTAAAAACTCCCATGAATGATCTTTGTAAATATAAATGTGATATTCCTTAACATTGGGAATTTTCTTCCAAGTTAAAATTATCTTATCTGAAAAAATACCTTGTGTAGCTTGAAAATCTTTTGGAGACTCTAACTTCAAAGTTGTTTCTATTTTTCCTACCACAGAGTTAGATGGAACCCCAGTAATATTTTTATTTAAAGCAGCTACAATATAAGTTTCTACTCCGTTTTTGTTTGGACTTTTGTCTTCATACCAATTTGCTTGAACTTTTGCAATAGGTTTAAATGTGTTAGTTTTTATATCCCATTTATATACCTGATATCCTGTAACTCCATATTCAATATTTTCCCAATCTAAACGAATTTTATTGGGATCTTTGCTGACTCTTAAACCCATTACCTTTGCAGGAATATTTTTAGCACTCTTAGAGGCAAATCCTATTACCTTCTGTTCAGAAAAATTACTTTTTTGATTTTCACCTAACGCAATGATTTTATAAGAGTAGGCTAATTCAGGAATCACTCCATCATCTACAAAGGTAGTTGTGGTTGAAACTCCTATCTTGGAAAAATTTTCTTCATGAGCAAAACTTCTATAAATTTCATATCCTAAAGCATTGAAAGATTTTTCCCAAGTTAAAACTACTTTATCTGAGTAGCTTCCCTGTGTAGCAAAAATTTCTCTAGGAAACTCAATACTCTTGGTATCAATTGAGATAGGAATATTACCAGCTAAATCTCCTCTTGAAGAAACCAAATTTGGCTTTTCTTTAGAAATAATATATCCAACTCTTGCAGTTTTAAGAAACCAATTGTAATCAATCCAACCATAGCCACCATCCGCCCAATTAGTTCCCCATGAATTTAAAAACAAAAATGCTTTTTTTTCATCATCATATCCCACCAATACAATTGCATGTCCTCCAAGAGGCTTCCCTGAATGAGAAGAGTAAATTTCATTTGCTTTCAAATCATGTAAATTAGAATAAATAATAACCCCTGTTAAAATTGGCTCTTTATTTGCTAGAAAAGTTTTTAACTCTTCTAAATTTTGAAAACGAACCCTCTTAAATTCCTGAATAGAGTATTGTTTTGCAATTTCGTAAAGTTTGGGATCAGGTTTTTGAGTGAAATTTTGCGGACTATAAGGCATATATTCCCAAGGTACGGAACCATAGTGAACTAAAAAACTCAACGCTTCAAAATAAGTAATACCGTTATCTTTTCCCTTATTTAAAGAGTTATAAACAAAAGCAGGTGAGAACACAACTTTCGGATTGATAGAATTTCCTATTTTTAGTGAATTCCAATCTTGAAATAATTTTTTTCTATTCTGAAATTCATAGTAGGATTGTACAGCATACGAAGTAGCAAAAGCGACACAACTTCCTTGTTTGCCTTGAAATCCTGCCGGTGGGAAAAAATCACGCAAATCCACTTTTGGGGGAAGTCCTCTTCGAGAAGGATAACCAATAGGTTGAACCATTGGAACTGTGGAATAAAGCTCATAAGGCTCAAAGAGTAATCCAGAAGTAAATTCATTGGAAAAAATTTTCAAACTAAACAAAAGGAAAACAAAGAAATAAATTTGCACGTAACGTAAAAAAATTTGAAACATATTTCTTGACCTCAAAAAAGATTGAAAACTACTTAAGCAACTTTAAAAGTTCTTGCTCCAATTGTGATGTATAAGTTTGAAATGCAAATGGATTTGGATCATAAAGGACAATAGAATTTAAGGATTTACCTTTAGAATCTCGCACCGTTTTCTCCTGAAGAAAAATAATATACTCCCCCTTCTTTGGTGCCTCTATTAACATTTTCCCATATGAGCCGGGCATTATAATAAACGAAACTTCTAAGTTAGGAGAAAGTTGGTTTTTTGCTTTATAAGCTCTTTTAATTCTAAGGTTACATTGAACTGAATATGTACCTTTTCTAATGTCTGTCTGTTGAATGTCGTCTAATTCAGCGTAAACGATATAGTCCGATTCTTTCACTTTCTCTTGAAGACTAGGAGGAGTTGGGACAGAATAAGGTCCTGCGTAAATTTGAGTTAAAGAGAATTTTATAAGAATTAAAAAAAGTAATTTCATGTTCAATCTTCGTTCAAAGTAAAATTAATAGCTAATCGATGGGCCATTTTAACAGGCTTTCCCTTATGTAAACCAGGGGTAAACCTAGCTAACTGAATAACACGAATGGCAGCCTCATCAAACCCATAACCGGCTTTGCCTGAAACAATCTTAGCACTGATCAATTTCCCATGTTCATCAATTTGTACTAAGACTACCACAACCTTATCAGTAATATTAGCTTGTTTTGCTGCTTCAGGAAAAAATTGTTTCAAATCAAAATCAAAAATTGGAGTAGGAACCTTATCCCCATTATAAGAATACAAAAAACCATCTTTATCGGTTCCATCTCCCGAAAGAGCATTCTCGTTTATATCTTCATAA
>CALDSP010000335.1 GCA_937924465.1 uncultured Leptospiraceae bacterium | reverse complement strand
TTTAGAGACGAGGTTGCAATTCAAAATATTGAACCATATGAATGGAATAATGATTCTCTTCCTGTTCAGGTTACTCTTTTTGGGTACGGGTTTCAAGAAGGACAAAAAGTTCAAATTGGAGATTCTTCTTTAGTGAAACTAAAAGTTCAAAATTCAAATAAAGCAGAATTTCTTTGGGAAAAGAAACTTTCGGAGGGAATTTTTTCTATTTCAATTTATTCTCAGAAAGGGGAGATTTCTAGAACCTTACCTTGTATTGTAATTCAGAAGAGTCCTGTAGAACCAAACCCTTTTTCTCCTCTTTCTGTTGAATCTAATTCTTCGACTTCCTCCATTTCAAAATGATAGGTCTTTCGAATGACTAGCTGGGCTATTCTCATTTTGTGTTCTATTGTAAAATCTTCTGTTCCTAAATTCATAAGCCCAACTAGAATTTCTCCTCTATAATCACTGTCTATAGTACCTGGTGAATTGGGTATAATAATAAAAAAATGATTGGCAAGCCCGGAACGAGGTCGCACCTCTGCATCATAACCTAGAGGAAGAGAAATCCGAATTCCCGTTGGAATAAATTTTCTTTCTAATGGTTTTAATGTAATTTTTTCAGGACAATAGGAATACAAATCGTAACCTGCAGAACCGGAAGTTTGAAGTTTAGGAACTAGAACATCGGGATATAGTTTTTGAATTAAAATTTTTTTATTCATAGAAATTTTTTTTTAAACTTAGTGAATTCCTTCTAAAATTTCTTCTTGTTTTTCTTTTAAAGAATAGGAAAGTCTTGGACCGATTTCTTGAATTACACGGGATGCCATATAATTTCCCCATCTACAAGATTTTTCTAAGGAATACTCGTGGGTCAGACCATACAAGACTCCAGCTGCAAATGCGTCACCTGCTCCATTTGAATCAATAGGTTTTACTTTAAAGCCCGGTACATGTTTAATAATTCCTTCGTGAACAACATAAGCTCCGTTTGCTCCCCATGTCATAAAACCAATAGAGGTTAAAAATCCCAATTCTCGAATTGCATCTTCGGGATTGTTTGTAGAAGTAACTGCCATAGCCTCCTCGTGATTGCAAAAAGCTATATCTACAAATTCTTTTGTGATTTGAATGAATTCTTCTTTAGAACGATTTACACAAAAAGGGTCACTAAAAGTGAAAGACACTTTGACTTGATTTTCTTTTGCAATTTTCATTGCATACAGACAAGCTTCTTTTGTGCTAGGCTTGTCCCAAAGATAGCCCTCCACATATAAAATTTTACTATTTTTGAGTTTTTCTACATCAATATCTTCTTTGGTAATTTCACTTGAAATCCCAAGACAAGTGAGCATGGTCCTTTCTCCGTCGGGGGTAGTAAAGACTAAACAAGTTCCAGTAACTCCATCACTTGCGGGAACAGGAAATAAAATTCCAGACTTCTCCATATCCATTTTATAAAAAGCTCCATTTGTATCTTTTCCTACTTTTCCAATGTATACTCCATTTCCACCAGAGTTTGCGAGGCCAATCATAGTATTAGCGGCACTTCCACCCGAGCGAAGAGTAAATTTAGAAGAATCTAATTTGTTTACAATTTGTTTTTGAGTGTCTGAGTCTACTAAGGTCATTACACCTTTTCGAATTTGATTTTCTTTTAAAAATTCATCCGAACAAGAATAAATAATATCTACTAACGCATTTCCTATTCCAAATACATCGTAAATAGCCAAGTGGTTCTCCTTTTAATGTTTTGTTTTCGTGCCGGGAAGTTTTACATTTAAGATGACTTGAATTTTTGTGACTTCCCCTTCTTTCACTTTTATAATGGAATTGTCTAAGTCAAGTTTTTCTAAGAAGGAAGCTCTTAACTCATATTCTCCAGGAACTAGGTTTGTGAAATAAAAATTTCCTTTTTCATCTGTAACAACTTTTCTAGTTCCAACAGCACTCTTGATAGTTGGCATATAGATAGGATGTTTAGAAACAGGGTTATCTAAAGTTTTATAAAAAACTTGTCCGTGGATAGAACCAAATCCACTCATTGTGAGTTCTAAGTCTAAAATGTTTTCTTTTTCTCCCGTAACAGCAAATGTAGTTTGGGATTCAGGGTAGTCATCTGCTTGCACAGTGATTTTATGAATTCCTTTGGGAACATCTTTTACAAGAATATGATAAATCTCACCTTTGCGCACTGTGGTAGAACCCCAATAATCCGATTTCACTATACGCAACTCAATGGGGTATTCTTTATCATCAATTAAAACTCGAACTTTTCTATCTCCTTTTCTATCTTTATTTTTCATATATTCTTCCGGACTCATTGCAGTGAGTCCAAAACGTCTGTCTTTAATGATTGTTGTGCGAATGAGTAAAGAAGCTGTGGGAGTTGTGACAATAGGAGGGGGCTCATCTGGAGTTACTACAGGTTTGATTGGATCGGGTTTGGGAGGATTTACTTCAGGAATAGGAGTTGGATTGGGTGGAGCAGGGGGATCAAAAATAGGAGCTGGAGTAGGTTTTTCTTGTCCAGAAAGAAAAATTCCAGAAGCATTTCCGGAGATTTGTGGTTCCTGTTCGTGGTTATGATCTAAAGCTGTTTTCATAACTCTTTCTCTTGCTTGGTAAAAAGCCTCTAAAGCAGTAATGACTTTATCTCCGTTTAGGTCTCCTGTTTCAAAAGCTCTTCCAAAATGGTAAGTAAAAATTCCATGGTTAATAGTGCCTCCTACTTCAATAGCTGTTTGGTTGTCGTCTGCGGAGGAAATGATGACTTTGTCTTGGAAGTAAAAATCATCTCTACCTTGTTTGATCACTCCATCCTTTCCCTGTGGGATAGGAATTTCCGCTCCTCCTCGTGTAGCCGGTTTCCCCTTTTTTGCAATTCCCCCCGAATAACAGCAATCAAAAGCAAAAATTGTTTTTTTGGATTTTATGTATTTTAGGTATTCATTCAATTCTGCATCAGAAAGATGAGGTCTATCATAGCAAACAATATAGTTTCTCATTCCATTTTTAGCAGAAGCATCCCTTTGGTAAAATCCATGTCCTGCAAAAAATAAAAAGACTACATCTTCTTCTTTGGCTTTTCTACCAAGTTCGCGAATTTCTCTTTCAATGTTTGCTTTTGTTACATCTCTTCCTAAGAGCATTCGAATATCTTTAAAATTTCCAAATTTTTCTACCTGTGCTTTCATGTAAGTGGCATCGGCTTCACAAAGATTTAATTCACTAATCCCAATACTATTCCCTTTGTAATTAGAGCCAATGAGTAGTCCATATCGATTTTGTGCGTACAAAGACTGAAAAATAGAAAAAAGAAAAACAAAAAAATATAAAACCTTCTTCACAAAAAATCTCCCAAAAAGTTTATTTTATCTAAACATTAGATTATTTTATTTTTTATTTGTTTGATTTTGCAAGATTTATTTTTTTGAAATTTTACTTATATATTTTACTAATAATTACTTTTATTTTTGAATGATTCTTTGGTTCATGAAGATTCTAATTATTCAAACTGCTTTTTTAGGAGATTTAATTCTTACAACAGGATTCATTCGTAGAGTGAAAGAACTTTATCCAAGCTCAAAAATTAGTGTGCTTGTAAACTCTGGAACAGAGTCCATACTTACTGGAAATCCATACATTTCTGAAATTATTTCCCTAGATAAAAAACAAATCAAAAAAAATTTACTTCATTTCTTCAAATTTTTAACAAAAATTAGAGAAAGAAAATTTGAGATTTGTTTTTCACCTCATTTTTCTCATCGTTCTAGTATAATTGCTTTTTACAGTGGAGCAAAAAAAAGAATTGGTTATAAACAAGCAGGTTTTTCTTTTCTTTTGAATAATAAAAAGTCTAGACCTATTCTAGGAATTCATGAAATCAATAAATTATTTTCACTTGTCAATGAAGAAAAATTTCCTTATAAACCAGAGCTCTTTTTTTTAGAGGAAGAAATTAAACAAATCAAAGAAACCATGATACAAGAAAAATTAAACTCCCCCTTTGTTGTAATTGCTCCTTCTTCAATTTGGGAAACCAAAAGAATGCCAGAGACTAAGTTTAGAGAAATTATTCAAATGATTTTAGAAAAAACAAATTATATTCCTGTGTTAGTAGGCTCCAAAAATGATCTACAAATTTCAAATGAAGTTAAGAAAGATTTAGAAACCTATGTAGTAGACTTTACTGGAAAAACAAATTTAAAAGAATTTTGTTATATTATTTCTAAGTCTAAAGTTCTTATTTCAAATGATTCTTCCCCCATTCATGTTGCCTCTGCTTTTGATATTCCAACAGTAGCTATTTTTGGAGCAACTATTCCAGAATTTGGGTATACACCTCTATCTAGTAAACAATTTATTTCAGAAATTAAAAATTTAGATTGTAGACCCTGTGGAATTCATGGTGGAAGAGTTTGTCCTAAACAACATTTCCGTTGTATGCGAGAACAAGACCCAAAACTTATATTTGAAGCTCTTTTAAAAATTTTGGAATGAGTTTACTACAAAATCTAAACTAAAATCATTTATAAAAGTTTATAAGCTATAATGCTTTCTTTAGTAAAACAAGAGTTTCAAAATAGGGAGTTCTAGGAAAGAAGTCAAAAATTTGAACATGTGCTATGGTATACTTGTTTAATAAAATTTCTTTTAAATCATAACTTAAAGTTAAGTAGTTACAACTAGAATATAAAATTTGTTTGGGTTGATTTTTTGAAATCCATTCTAAAACTTTTTTACCAAGTCCATTTCGTGGTGGATTGCAAAGTAAAAAATCAAAGTTAGAGTGAGGAATATAAGTTTTATACAAATCCAATTTTTCAAATTTGAGATTTTGTTTCAAATTAAGCTTAGAATTGATTTTTGCATAACGTACCGCATTGTGATCTATCTCAAGTCCAAGAACAGTTTTACAGAACTCACTTATAGTTATACTAATGAGGCCGCATCCACAAAATAGTTCTAAAACTTTAGAGTTTTGTGGGATTTGTTTTTGAATTTCTTCTAACCAAAGAGGAATTAAAAAAGTATTTACTTGAAAAAAAGCATTAGGTGGAATTTTGAAATGCAAGTTTTGAAAGAAATAATCTCCCGATTGTTTATCATAAGGATAAACACTTTGAAGCTCTCTCCACTTGAGAGATTGCTGTATTTTAGGTGAGTTTAAAATTTGATTTAAGTTCAAACTTAAATTTTTGCAACCTGTATGGGGAATTTCAATTACTTCATTACTCAAGTCTTTATAAAAACCTAGTTTTCCATTTTGAGATTTAATTTGAAAATTATTTCTATAATAATTAGAATTTCCGTAAGTAACATAAACGTCGTTTATGAAATAAATATGATTTCTTTTCCATTCTTCTAAAAGTAAATTTTTTTTTAATTCTAATTCTTGAGAATATGAAATATGTCTAAAACTACATCCACCACAAACAGGAAAAACAGCGCAGTCACTTTCAATTCTTTGGGTAGATGGTTGAATTACTCTCAAAACTCTTGCATGAACAACTTTAGAATTTTCTTTTAAGATTTCACATTCTACTTCTTCTTTTGGAAGAGCTCCTTTTATGAAATAAGTTTTTCCATCTTTATGAGCAATTGTATATCCACCGTGTACCCATTTTTGAGGGAATAAAACTACCATGATTCAGTTACCTATAAGAATCTTATTTAAAATTTTGAATTTTCATAAAAAAAGATAAATTTTTTTTCCTAAGAGTTTTTTAAACTTCTAGTATTTGAAAATTAAATAGAAAATTTAAATTAAAAAACTTAACATTAAAGAAAAATAAAAAAACTCAGCATCTTTCAATTTATAATAGTTTGGATTGTACAATCTAAAATCTCTATCTACAGGAGAGAGATAATATCTTTGTGTTTCGGGAGGGGGAGAGGTTAAAATAGTTTCAAAAATTCTATGGTAATCAGTTCGAAGTCCAATTCTTACTTTTTTTCCAGCCACAAAACTGACTTCAAAACCAAGAAGAGCCATAGGATCCCACTTAGCTAAGTTAGCAGGACGAGCAATTACATAAGCCACACCCATACCTCCTTTCACAAATAAAGAAACGGGCCAATCAAAGGGAAGTTTATAAGCTAGGCTTCCGTAAACAGGAATTGCGGTAAGTCCTTTTTCTGTTTTTGAAAGATAGTTGGAATATCCAATTCCAAGTTCTGTATAAAAAATTTTGGGCCATTGCCAACGCCCAAAGAGTCCTAGTCCCAGTCCAGAGTCTAAAACTTTATTTGTTTCAGAGCCAGGGAAAGGATTTGCAGAACCCAACCAAAACCCTAATTCAAAAGGAATCGACTCTTCTACATCCACAGCTTGGAGAGATAGATTAGAAAATAAACAAAACAGTAATAAGAATAAAGTAAAAGAGTTTAACAAAAATATTCGAAGAGAGTGCATTGTAGGAGTTTTTCCGATGGCTTAAAAAAATATAAATTTTTTAAGAATATGATTTAATTTTCATTTTTTTTTAGCTTATTTTGTAGTCTATCATTTATAAGAAAAATACTATTTAATTTTATTTGATTGTAATTCTTGAAATTAAAATTTTTATAAGAAAAGTTAGGAAAAAGTTTCCAAGTTAAAATTCTACCATTCTCAAAATAATTAAAACTCTTATATAGACTTTACAGGATTTTTGTAATGAAAAAATTATTCTTACTTTTTGGACTTTTATTTCCTTTTTTATTTGATATATTTGCTTTAAACTGGAATCATGGGGCAGCTTATTACACTTTGAGTAGTAAAAATTGGATTAGTTTTATTTCTGTTCGAAAAAACCAAAAAAAAAGTAAGATTTCTCCTAAAGAGGAACGGGAATTAGAAGGAATTCATGAAAAATTAGATTTTCTAGATAATATTTTGGATCAAATTGAACAGGATTTAAATCAAATTGAAAAACAACAGGACTTAAGAAATAATGAAGAACAAAACCCAAATGAAAAACCAGAAGAGAAAAATTCTAATCCTTAAGTTCATATTTAGATAACCATTCTCTGCATTCTTTTCTGACTTCTTCCATTTCTTTTTTAGAAACTTTTTTGTAAATTTGTTGAATAATTTTTTGTATTTTTGCCGAAGGCTTTCCTAGATTTCCAATTCCAGACCTTCTCATATAAAAATCGCTGATATGTTTTATATCTTCTTTTTGAAGAATGTAAGTAATTTCTTCTGGATAGTACTTTTCATTGGAACTTTCCAATTGGAAAAAGCCAAAATCCATAGTACAACGAGTTTTTAATACTTCACTTGCTTGTGAACCATAGCGATAAGCAAGATAATAAATTTTTTCTTCTGGTTCTTTAGGAAATTTTTTCTTTAAATCCCTTAATAAAATTGGAAAATCTGAAAACTGACCTCCATCTAATGGTATAATTTTTGTTTTACACTGTGCCCATTTTCCCGGGAGATAATCGCAGATCATATTTACTAAATTTTCTGCTACTCTACGACTTGTAGTATATTTCCCTCCCAGAACAGTAAAGAAACCTTCTATACCTGAATCTTTATGATTTATAATTTCAGGTTTGCGAGAAATTTTATAAGTGCTCTGTTCGGCGGGATCATAAACTAAAGGTCTAAGTCCTGCATAAAAATTTACTACATCATGGATATTTACGGGAATGTTTGAATGCTCATTGTATTCTTTGATAAGTTCTTTAATATCATTTTTGGTTACTCGAAGCTCATCAGGATGCAAATCAAACTGAACATCGGTTGTGCCAATTATAGTCATACCTCTCCATGGAATTACAAAAAGATGAGACTTCTTTTTAGTTTGAATAATATAAGTATTTTTTCCCGTAATATTTCTAACTATTATATGAATTCCTTTGGAGCGAACCAGAGGTTTAGAATCTCCAATATCTAAAATAGCTTCTAAAAAATCTGCCCAAGGACCTGTAGCATTTACAAGAGTTTTAGATTGTATTTGATAGGTTTCTTCTTTGATTTTATCTTTTACTGTGACTAAAAAAATTTCTTCTTTTTTATCAACTTTTATCACTTCTGTATAATTAAAAGCTAAGCCTCCTCTATTTTTTGCAGAGAAAATAAATTCTGTCGTGTGACGTTCGGGGTTGATATTTTGATAATCATAATAGAGAAAGGATCCTAAAAGGTTTTCTCTTGGAATGTTTGGATCTTCAATGATAGTTCTCTGTTTTGATAAAAATTCATGATTTGGAATTTGTAAATCATTTGAAATATGAAAATTTTTTCCAAAAGATAAAATGTCGTATAACGTAAGACCTATATTCAAAAGACTTTTATCTTTATAAGAATATACTGGAAGTAAGTAACCTAAAGGACGTAACGCGTGAGGAGTAATTCTTGCTAAGTAATGTCTTTCAAGTAAGGATTCTCTAACTAAACTAAATTCCAAATTCTTTAAATAACGTAGTCCACCATGAATCATTTTAGAAGTGGCTTGGGATGTTCCAGAGGCATAATCATTTTTTTCAAACAAAATGGCTTTGAGTCCTCTAAGGGTAGAGTCCCAAAGAATATTGGCACCTGTAATTCCACCTCCAATAATACAAACATCATAAACTGTGTTTTTATCTATTTCCATAAGTTAACCTTTTGTGTTTACCATCCATGCTGAAAAGTTTACAAGAAATTTCCAAATCAATTCTTTTTGTTCCTCTGGAATATCACTTTCATTTAGAGCTTGTCTGTAGCAACCAAGCCAAATTCTTCTTGCTTTTTCATCAATTATAAAAGGCAAATGTCGGGCACGCATACGAGGTGGTCCATACTTCATGGAATACAAAGGAGGTCCTCCTAAAACTTGTACCATAAAGTCTGCACTTTTTTCAGCACTCTCTTCCATGTTTTTCGGAAACATATTTCGAATTTCAGAAGTTTCTAACTTTTTATAAAAGTTATGAACTAACCTACGAATTTTTTCTTCTCCTAAAATTTGAAAAGTTTCTTTAGGGATAATTGGTTCTTGGGGTGGGCCTGTGGGAGGAACGTAAATTTCTCTTTGCATATATCCAAGTTGTTAAGTTATTGATAAATTGACGAGGAAAAAATGATAGAAAGGTATAGCAATCCCGAGATTACAAAAATTTGGAGTTTACAAAACAAATTTGAAATTTGGAAAAAAATTGAAATTCTTGCTTGTGAGGCAAGAGCCAAAAAAGGAGAAATTCCCCAAATTGAGTTAGAAGAAATTCAAAAGAAAGCTCATTTTGTTGTTGATGAGATTTTAGAACTTGAAAAGACCTTACAGCATGATGTTATTGCTTTTTTAACAAATATGGCAAAATACATTGGTCCAGCCTCTAGGCATGTGCATTATGGACTTACCTCTTCCGATATTGGAGACACTGCTCTTTGCTATCAAATGGTTCAAGCTGTAGATGTTTTACTAGGACGTTGTGCGACATTGCTTGATGTTATAAAACAAAAAGCTCTTGAATACAAACATACTCCTTGTATTGGACGTTCTCATGGAATTCATGCAGAGCCAATGACTCTAGGTTTAAAGTTTGCTTTATTTTATGAGGAAATGAAACGAAACGTTACGCGCTTAGAACAAGCCAAAGAAGAAATTAGAGTAGGAAAATTTTCTGGGGCAGTGGGAACTTATTCTAACACAGAGCCAGACGTGGAAGAATACATTTGTAATAAACTAAATCTAAAAGTTGATCCAATTACAACTCAAGTTATTACTCGTGATAGACATTCATTTTATATGAGTGTACTAGGGATTATTGCTTCCAGTTTGGATCGTTTTGCAACAGAAATCCGACTTCTTCAGAAAACAGAAGGACGAGAGGTTGAGGAACCATTTGCAAAGGGACAAAAGGGCTCCTCTGCTATGCCTCATAAACGTAATCCTGTAATATGTGAGAGAATTTCTGGAATTGCAAGAGTCATTCGTTCTAATGCGCAAGTAGCATATCAAAATCAACCTCTTTGGCATGAAAGAGATATTTCTCATTCTAGCGCAGAACGCATTATTATTCCAGACTCTACAATTGCTCTAGATTATATTCTAGAAAAAATGACTTACGTAATTCAAAATTTACATGTTTATCCTGAATCTTCAGAAAGAGTTTTGCATACAACAAGAGGACTTATATTTTCTCAAAAAGCCATGCTTACTCTCATTGAAAAAGGTGGAATGACACGTGAGAAAGCTTATGAGATTGTACAACGTCACGCAATGAACGTTTGGGCAAACTTAAGTTTGAATTTAAAGGGAGAATTAGAAAAGGATGAAGAAGTGACTCGGGTTCTTAGCCAAGAAGATTTAAAATCTATTTTTCAAATTGAACCTTATTTACGTAATATTGATTTTATTTATAAAAGGATTGGACTTTGAAAAATTTAATTTTTTTCTTATTTGTTACTAAATTTATTATAAAACTTATTTTATTATTTTTGAGTTATCTTACAGACACTCGTTCTGAAATTCTTGAAAAAGTTTTCGTATACTTTACAGAAGAAGATTTTCAAAATGGTTTAATTTATCATAGAGCTGGGTTTGGAGTCAGTGTGATTTTATTCTTATTGAAAGAGCTAGGATTTCTATGGCTCGTTTTTTCTGGATGGTTTTTAAAGTTAGAAAAATATTTATATAAATTCGCAAACAACAAAAAAGTTGTACACGAAATTTTCTTTTTTTCAGTTTTAGTTATTTTACAGTTTCTTGTGTTTTTACCATTCAATTATTACTTTGGATATGTTCTTGAACATGAATTTGAATTTTCTAATATGAGTCTTGGTTTTTGGTTTTGGACAGAGCTTAAATCTTTATTTCTTGAGTTTTTGTTTATTGTTCCAAGTAGTATTTTAATACTTTGGGTAATTGAGAAATTTCCAAAATTTTGGTTTTGGATTACACCTCTTGGAGGTTTGATTATTGGGCTTTTTATGACTATTTTATATCCTGTTTTGATTTTGCCAATGTTTTATGAAGTCAAACCGATTGAAGAAGGTAACTTAAAAAAAAGTATATTAGAACTTTCTAATAAAGCTGGAGTTGAATTTTCAGAAATTAACGTGATTTTAGAAAGTGAATATTCTAAGCATACAAACGCATTCTTTACTGGATTTGGAGAACGTAAAAAAATTTATTTATATGACACTTTAATTCAAAATCATTCTGAAAAGGAAATTCTTTCTGTTTTAGCTCATGAAATTGGACATTGGAAATATGATCATAATTTGTATGGGATTTTTTTAGAATTTATCTCAAGTTTGGTTTTGTTTTGGATTTTATTTAAGTTTTACATTGTTTTACAAAGGTCTCAAATCTTTATTTTTGAATCTTTTGCAAGTAATCTTGTGGTTTTAGTGTTTCTCTATCAACTTTTAAACTATTTTTTAAATCCTATAGATAGTTTTATTTCCAGAAAAATGGAACTTAGTGCTGACAAGTTTGCAATTGAAGTTACAAATGATCCGAACTCTTTTATTGAGTCAGAAATCAAGATGGCAAAGGATAATAAGTCTTTACTCAATCCTCATCCTTGGGTTAGTTTTTTTTATGGTTCTCATCCAACTACATTAGAAAGAATTCAATTGGCAGAGGAATATAAAAAACAATCAGTGCCTAACGTAAACTAAATAGTTTATAAAAAATTAAAGTTTTACTATAAGACAATCTCAAATATTTTTTGAGTGAAGAAAGTTTTTTATTTTTTGAAAGCATAAAATACCATACTGGAAGTGCTTCCGGGAAAAAATTTACTTTTTAAATGATACTTAGAGATCCTCCACCATGCAAAATATTCTTTCCATGATTTGAAACTTCCTCTAGATTTTTTTAATTTTGCAAGTAAAGAAAAGTCTACTCCATAATAAATTTTAAAATCTTTCATACCTCTTTCTTTTAGAATTTCCATAAGTAAAGAATCGGAATAATAATACAAATGCCCTGGTAAGTAATAATGATAGTTCGGACCTTCTGTGACTGCCTGTTTGCCTCGAAAATTTGCTGTTTGAATGAGTAAAAGTCCTCCTTCTGCTAAAATGCTTACTAGTTTATCAAAAACGAACTCAGGATTTGGCAAATGTTCCAAAACTTCAATGAGAGTAATTACATGGAAAAAATTTTTTGGTAATTCTAAATCTATAAAATTGCCAGTATAAACTTGGATTCCTCTTTGTTTAGCGTACCCTGCTGCATAGGGAGAAATTTCTACTCCATAAGGTGTAAATCCAAATTCTTTTGCTCTTGCTAAAAATCCTCCAAAAGCACAACCTATATCTAAAAAATTTCCATTAGAAATAAATTTTTGAATGTTTTTTAGTCTAGCATCCCATACAAAAGTATCAAACTTTTCTGTTTGTCTTTCATCTTTGTAAGAATAGTTGGCTTTCCCTGTGTAATAGTTTTCATTATAAAGCTCTTGGATTTTTGGTTTCGGATGTATTGTTTGAAAACCACACTGGCATTGATAAACAGGTAAATTATAATCCTTGTATTTTGAGTGAAATAAAAATTTCCACTCACAATGTTTTTTTTTAAATGGGCAATCTTTTAGTTCTGGGCTTGAAAAATCCAATGGCAAATCCTCTCTTCTAATTTTCCTAATGGGGCTCGTTCCATATATCCAATTTGAATATTTTTAAAATCTTTCAGTATTTCATGAACTTCTTCTAAGCTAAAAAGTCTTGCATTTGCATTTTGTAAATCAAGTAAACCTATGTTTCCAGAATTTAATTTTAAATGAGTATCTGTATTTGCTCTAAGTGTACC
>CALDSP010000334.1 GCA_937924465.1 uncultured Leptospiraceae bacterium | reverse complement strand
AACTTACACCAAAGAGAAACAAACTCACATAGAGAAAAAGTTTTACGTTTTTAAGCATTTTTTTTACCTCTTTTCAAATTCAAAATTTGGCTTTAGCCATTATGTTAGTATAATACAGATTTCTGAAAAATCAAGATTTTTATAAAAAAATTGTATGTTTTTTTGATACAACTTTTGAGATAATCTAAAAAAATATTTTTAACAAATATCTTATATTAAAATTATTTATAAGATTCTGGAAGACTTATCATTTAAAAAATGAGAAACTTTACTCTTTTTCCATTTTTAAGCATAGTTTTAAAAATTTCATGTTCATTAGTATAAAAATGAACAACTTTGATTTTGGAATTGTTTTGTTTTAGGAATTGTTTCAAAAGATGGGAACTTTTTGTGAATAAGAAAAGTAGAGTCTTCTACTTGTTGATCAATCTTGATTTCTCTACCTTCTTCAGAAATTCGAAATCCAAAACTTGTAGATGGTACAAAGCACTTTGGAAATTCACTTGCCTTTTGTAGAGAAAGATTGGCGTCATTTACTTTAATTTGAAAAACTCCTTCAGGTTGAGCTAAATAAATCAATCTAGAATCTCTACTCCAAGCAATCGCATGTTCGGAAGAGGCATCTAACCAACTTGGGATTTTTACAGAACGAATGCGCCCATCCCATATATGAAATTTAGCCATTGCTTCTGAAGTAGCACTTTCCGTTGTGATAAAGGCAATTTTTTCAGTGTCAGGGGAAGGTACAATTTTCCAAAGGTATTCTCCTTCCTTTGATGTCCAAATGTTTTGGAAATTTTTATCCAAAATTTTATAAATAGAGATAGATCTACTTTCTGTTCCATACCCAGTACCTTGTTTGCCATGGATGAAAAAAATGATTCTTTTTTCAGAGTTATAAAATAAGTTGTTGCTCAACGTCCAAAATGGAAATTGAAATTCAATTTGCTTTTGAAGTTTGTCATTCACTACTTTATATTCCTCTAATGTAGTTATAAAATTTCTTTTGAGTGTTGTTCCTTCTAGAGGATTCCATGACTTTCTTTCTTCAAACTCTACTCTATAAAGTAAAATAGAAGAGTTATCTCCCCAAGAAGATTCCCATCCTAAGTTTGATTTTCTCCAAGTCATACAAGAAACAAACAAAAATAAAATCCATAGATATTTCATATTTACTCCAAAAGGTATAATCTTATAGTTTCTTTTAAAACAGAAAGTCCAATTCCAAGAGCTTTTTCATCAAAATCAAATTTAGAGTTGTGATGTGCATTTACAAATCCTTTTTCTACGTTACGTGAACCTACTAAAAAATAACATCCCGGAACCTTATCTAAAAACGCAGAAAAATCTTCTCCACCCATACTTCGAACATTTTCTTCCGTAAGAATAGTTTCTCCATAAACATTCTTAACAGCCTGACGCACAACGTCTGAAATTTTTGGATCATTGATTGTGGGTTTGTTGATTCTTTTATAATTTAAATTTGCACTTGCACCAAATCCTTTTGCTATGTTTTGAACTAACTCTTCCATTTTTTTAGGAACTAATTCGTAAGTTTTTTTAGAAAAAGTTCTTACAGTTCCAACCATAGTTGCAGTTTCTGGAATTACATTAAAAGCATCTCCTGCGTGAATATTTCCTACAGTTACAACACAAGCATCTAAAGGATCAACGTTACGCGAAACTATAGTTTGAAGGGCTGTTATGATTTGAGCGCAAACAACAATAGGGTCAATTGCGTATTGTGGCATAGCTCCATGTCCACTCTTTCCTTTCACTATGATTTCAAACTCATCCACTGAAGCCATCATAGCTCCATTTACCACTCCAACCTTACCAACATCAATATGATTCCAAACATGCATAGCAATTGCAGCATCTACATTGTATTTCTCAATAATGCCTTCCTCTACCATTTTGTCGGCTCCCCCACCCCCTTCTTCGGCAGGTTGAAAAACCAATAAAACTTTTCCTTTTGGAAGAATTGTTTCCTTAGATTCCCAAATTTCGGAGGCAAGTCCCATTAAAACTGCAGTATGCCCATCGTGTCCACAAGCATGCATAATTCCATTTCTTTTAGAAGAATACTCTGTTTTGTTTTCTTCTTGAATTGGGAGAGCATCCATATCTGCTCGCACAAGTAAGGTTTTTCCCGGTTTTCCAGAGTCAATTAAACAAGCAATTCCTGTTTTGGCAATTCCATATTCATAACTAAAGCCTAGTTTATTTAAATGTTCACACACCATTTTTGAGGTTTGAAATTCTTCGAACATAAGTTCGGGATAAGAATGAATTTTCCTGCGATAAGAAATAATTTCTTTAATCCTATTTTCTTTTATATTCATCTTTTCTCCTTATTTGATTCGATTTACGTTGAGCGCGAATATTTTTTTGGTTGTGTTTCCATGAAAATCTGTAGCTTCTATTTCTAGAACATTTTCACCAGAAACAAAATTAAGCTCTCCTATAAAATAACTCTCTTTATAATAAAGTTCATCAAAGCTATAGCCATCTTCATTTACCCATTTGTTTCCTTTTAAGCTAATTTGATTAAAGTTTGCTTGTTTAATTTTTGTCCCATTCAATTTATAAATGGCTTTTTGAATCCCTCTTTTAAGTCCTACCTTCTCAACTCCATCAAAAATAGTAATAGAAACTGGAAAAGAACGAGAAATATTGATATTATCCTTGTCGTTCACGTAAGTGAATTTATCATCTACATGGATAATAAGTTGACCTATCTGAGGAGGTTTTGTGTCTTCTACTTGAGAAAAATAAGGTAATGGATTTATAATTTTAGTTCCATTCTCTTTTGAAAGAATAAAATGTAAATGAGAACCACTAGAATGACCTGTATTTCCTGACTTTCCTATTACTTCTCCTTTATAGATTTCCTCTTTTGTTAAAATGCCTTGTTCTCTTCCCTCTTTTAAATGCAAATATCCCGATATAAAACCTTCTGGATGCGCAATCCAAACACAATTCCCACTCCCCCATTCATTTGCAAAAGGATCATCTGACGCATAACGGGAGTAAAGTAAGACTCCATCTCCAATAGAACGAACTGGCTCATTGTCTGAAGAAATATCTATACCATTATGAAAATGATCCGAACGCGATTCTCCAAACAAAGAAGTTAAACGAATTTTAATATTATCTGCATAAATGGGCCATTCAAATTTTGAATTTGCGAAAAGCTGAATTACAAACAAATTCATAAAAAGAAAAAAAGAAATGAGTTCAAATTGCTTAGACATGTTACTAAGTTGAATGATCAAAGAAAAAAAGTCAAGAGATTTGTTTTAAGCTTTAATTTCAACTATAATCCACCCATTTCAATATTTTTTTGCATAACTTCTAAGTCCACATCTAGATCAATTATATCATTCTCCAACATTTTTATATAATGTTTTTCTAATGCAGAGTAAATAGCATCCAACGTAGGTGGAACTTTTTCTAAAATAGTTTGGATCTCTGGATTTTTATGAGTTTCATTTTGTAAGTCTACATATTTAGTTAGAATTCTTACTAAATTATCTAAAGTATACATCATAAAATGTCTGGAGGGAGGAAGATCTCGGGGGTCCTTTCGGAAATTGTCTAATAATTTGTGAAGTTGTTCTATGATAGCATTTGCTTTACTTTTGGTATTGTAATCTAAAATTTTTGTAGAAAGAGTTGCAATTTGTTCTGTGCGAGTTTCACAAAGCTTCATGACCTCAACATAGATTTTTTTTGAAACATTATCTAACTCGTTTTGTAAATATTGTTCTTCTTCAGGAGAAAGTTCCCGTTTTTTTGAAAATAATCTTCTTGGACTAAAAAGATGTTTAAAATCTTTTCCGTAAGAAGTTGTAATGGATGCAACTATCAAACTAATAACATGAAACACTCCAATTCCAGCATACCCTAAAAAACGAAGAAATTTATCGGCAACCTCTGCTCCCCCAAAACTCCAAGCTACTCCAGAAAAAAGTACTGCTAAAACAATTTGAAAAAATACAGCCTCCTGAGCCTGTTCTTTAGAATATTTTTCTTCTTTGCTTGTAAACCATCCAAGAATAGGAGCAAGGGCAGCAGCTAAAGCAGCAGTGGGTAAATTAAAAATTGGAAGAAGTGCTAAAGGATATGTAAGTAAAGAAAGAAGATGAAATCCCCTTGCTTTGGATTGTTCGTCTTTATTTTTAGTTTCGGACATTTAAAAACCTTGTTTTTTAGCTTCCAAAAGTTTTGCTTTAATTTCACCTTCCATTTTGATAAGTTCCATTTCTGCGGCTTTGCGTTTTTGGCGTCCTTCGTTTTGAATCTTGAGGGTTTCTTCAATAGTTTGGATTAAATCAGTATTGATTTTCTTTAAAGTTTCTAACTCTACAATTCCTCTTTCCGATTCTCTAGCAATTTCAACACTTCCAGTTTTTAGCATTTCAGAATTCTTAGAGAGTAATTCATTTGTAGTGTCTGTAACACTCCTTTGCATTTCTAAGGCTTTCTTTTGGCGAGCAAGTCCCATAGCAATAACAATTTGATTTTTCCAAAGTGGGATGGTATTTAAAATAGAGCTTTGGATTTTTTCCACAAGAACTTGGTTGTTATTTTGAATGAGTCGAATTTGAGGAGCCATTTGAATAGAAAGCATTTTACTTAGTTTTAAGTCATGAATTTTTTTTTCAAAGCGATTTACCATTTGAGCGGTATCTTGGTATTTTTGAGCATCTTCTGGTTTACCACTTGCCTCTGCTTTAGCTTTGAGTTCTGGAAGAAGTTTTTCTTGAAATTCTTTTAGCTTTTTTTCTCCTGCTATAATGTGCAAATTGATTTCTTTATAATATTCTAAATTTTTATTATACAAATTATCTAACAAAGCAATGTCACGTAACAAGTTTTGCCGTGCTTGGTGAAGTTCATCAATAATTTTTTCAATTTGTACGCTTACTGTTTCATACTTTGCCATGAATTTTTTAGATGAACTTACTAGAGAGGAAAGAATAGGAATTTTAGAAAGAACTCCTTTTTCTTCAGAAAGGCTGTTGATGTCTAGCTCTTTGATTTTGAGCATGAGATTATTCAAAATTTCACCTGAGTATCCAATATCCTTAGTTTTGACTTCTTTTAAAATTTGATCAGAAAACTCAGAAACTTTTGCTTGTGCGCCCACACCATATTGAATAATATTTTGACTATCTTCTATAGAAATTGAACGTATAATTTCCTCTAACCTTTCTTTTTCTCTTTGGCTCAACTCTTCCTCACTTTTGATGTTTTCTAAACTTGTTTGTTGAGAGTATTCTGCAAATTGTCCCGATTCCATGAAAGCTCCTTATCTAATTTACAATTTCAAACAAATAGGATTTGGCAACCTTTTTTTGATTAGAATATTTAACACAAAAATAAAAAAGATTTTTAATTATTAGAAAAAATGAAAATTAAGTTTTCCTAAACTTTTTTTAGTTATTAAATAGAATTGAAAACTATACTTTAAATTCTGTTCTTAAGGATGCAAATCTTAGATATTTATTTAAAATCGATAGATTGTTCCAAATCGAAATACATATGCAGTAGCAACAGCACTAGATTTTTCATGTCCAAAAGAAACAGGACGAAGAGTGAATCCTTGGGTATCCAAATCATAAGAAGCAATATGATTAGAAATTCCTCGATTTCTATCTGCATCTTTGAAATAAGTTTTTAACTCATCTACTTGAATGTATAAACTTAACTCTTCTTTAGGAATAAACGTTACGTTAAAACCAAGACTTCTATTTTCTCTCATAGAACCTTGAAAAGGTGAATTGCCCGGAGTTCCCCAATTTGTAGATGGGTTTAAAACTTCTAGACTTCTTAAATTTGCTACTTGAGAAGGATTGAGTTGATTTGGATTTAAAACTTTTATAACAGAGCTAAAGATTCCAATTTCCCAATTTTTTGAAATTAGAAAATAAAAAGAAAACCATCCCCCCATTTCTTTAATGGAGTGAAATTGAGTTTGATTTTTGAGATAGTGTCCCAAAGTTCCAACTTGATTTTTGTTTTGTAGTTGAGAATTTGTTATATATCCAAATTTTGAATTTTCAAAAACTTCTAGTGAATTTGTAGCTTGAACCTCACTGACGCTCAACGCAAAAATATCCCCTACGTTTTGTCCGTAATTGAGTTCCAATTTGAGTTTATAATAGTTATTCGTATATTGATGTCCCAAAGAAAGACCATTCACCCATCTTCTTGTTTTAGTAGATTTTCCTATCTGTGAGGTAAGAGGAGAAGAAGGCTCTGTTTGCTGTTGTAAAGGTGGGTACATTGGAGCATTTGTATATTCGTTTCCTATATATCCATCGTAATAGAGAGTTCTCCCTTTTAAAGCTATTAACTCTGGGTCCTGGTATAATTTATTAGTAAAAATTCCAGAGAAATAAAAAGTATTTTTTTCATTCAAAATAGACTTCCACTGAAAGGCTAAGCTTGGAAATCGATTTTGTTCCAATCGAATAGAAGGAGTGGGGTTAGGATTGACTCCGGCATTTCCAAGTGCAAACGACAGATAGTCTGTTTGCGAAATAGCATAAATCAATCCAATTTGTTCTCTCATCCAACCGTGATTTCCAGAGTAAAAAAAGTTTCCAATAATGTTAAAAGAGGCATCTCGCACGGGAGAATAAATATCCCAAAGTTGTCCTGCAAAAAATTTTAGTTTATTATTAGACTGGTAGTTAAAATAGGCTTGTCTTAAACGAGGTCTAGAGTTTACATTTGGGCTAGACTGATCAAAATTTATAAAATCTAATTCAATGATTCCATCTAATTGAAAACCATGTTGTAATTTAACTCCTAATCGGGTTTCAGAAACTTGAACATTAGACCGTGCTTGTTCGTCATCTCTTTGAGTAATCCGTTTTACTTCGTTTGGGGATAGGAGAGTCTCTCTTCCAAAGGTTAAAACTGCTTGAGTAGAATAAATATAATCTGCTTTTAAAAATCCATAGATCGTAAAAGAAAAAGGAGATTTCAATTCATCCGCGTTTATGGAAATAATAAGAAAGATTATAAGCAAAAAAAGAGAAGTAAAAATTTTCATTTTGCTTACAAAAGGGTTTACTTCGTGCTAGGGTTTAATTTCGGATTGAATATCAAATGTTGTTCCGTTGAATTTACCAATTCCTGTTCTAATAAAAGTTACTTGTTCAGTCTCCTGTCCCGTCATGATTCCAAATTCAATATTTTTTCC
>CALDSP010000333.1 GCA_937924465.1 uncultured Leptospiraceae bacterium | reverse complement strand
AATATATGGATAAAAAAATAAATGTAAATCTTATGTCGACTGAAAATTATATACTATAAAATTACAAATATCATAGAGTTTAAATTTGAATTTTTATAATTTATGCAAACAATAGTTTTTACAATTTGGTTTACAAAAATACTGAGTGTGAAAAAAATATTCATGATGAAAAAGAAATTTTTACAATTGACATTGACTCTTCTTACTGTCTTAAGTTTTGCAAACTGCGGATTCAATACTATCCAAGAATTAGATGAACAAGTAAATGCTGACCTTGCAGAAGTTTTAAACCAATATAAACGACGTGCTGATTTAGTTCCCCAACTTGTAAAAGTAGTCGAAGGATATGCAGACTTTGAAAAAGAAGTTCTAACAGAAGTTACAAAAGCTCGGGGGAATGTTGGTTCTATTCAAATGACTCCTGAAATGCTAAACAATCCAGAGAATCTAAAAAAATTTCAGGAAGCCCAAAATACCTTAGGAGGAGCTTTGCAAAGACTTCTTGTTGTTACAGAACGCTATCCTAACTTAAAGGCAAACGAAAACTTTCGTGACTTACAAGCTCAATTGGAAGGAACAGAAAACAGAATTGCAGTAGCTAGAGGACGTTATATAAAATCAGTGCAAGCATACAATACTTACATACGGAAATTTCCGGGTTTGATATGGGCAAAACTCTTCGGTTATGAAACAAAAATTTCGTTTACTACCGACTCTCCCGAAAATTTCCAAAAGATGGATTCAAACATTAGCTCACCACCTCAAATTGATTTTAAGAAAAAAGAGAAATAATGTCACTCAACGTAAGAGAGAAGTAAGCCCACCATCTATGACAATAATTTGCCCAGTTACATAAGAAGAGGCAGAAGAAGCCAAATAAATAGCTGCTCCTAGAATATCTTCGGGGTTTCCAAGTCTACGCATGGGGATATTATTTGCAACTTTATCAAAGACTTGGGGCTTATCTTTGATCATTTTGTTCATATCTGTATCAATAAAACCAGGGCAAATTGCATTGATACGAAAATTATTTCCAATCCACTCTGCAGCTAACGACTTAGTGAGTTGAATGACTGCTCCTTTTGTTCCAGAATATACAGAGGAAAGAGAATAACCTACAAGTCCAAGTACAGAAGAAATATTTATAATATTTCCTCCCAGTAACTTATGAGTTTTATAATATGCCTGACAAGCACGAAACGTTCCAACAAAATTTGTATTTATAATTTTATAAATTTCTTCCTCCTTAAAGGCTACCGCAGGAGTATTAGAAGCAATCCCTGCGTTATTGATTAAACAATTCAACTTTTCATGTTTTGATTTAATTTCTTCAATAATAGGTAGAATGGTTCCAACTTGAGATACATCGGCAACTCTTCCATGAATATTTTCAGAGTGCATCCATTCAATCGAACTTTCCTTACTTCCTGTCCCATAAACAATAGCTCCCATATCTCTAAATCCAAGGGCTAAAGCCTTTCCTATTCCCCTACTCGCTCCTGTAATTAAAACAGTTTGTCCTTTAAGATCAAAAAGATTCATTGCACGTAACGTCCTAGAATCTATTTTAAAGCACTGATTGCTGCCTCATAGTTAGGTTCATTTCCAATTTCTTGGACTAATTCAGTATGCAAAATATGTCCATTCTCATCCAAAACAACTACTGAACGAGCCAAAAGTCCAGCAAAGGGACCATCTACAATTCTTATTCCATAATCTTCCCCAAAACTATGCTTTCGAAATTCAGAAAGAGTAACCACATTTTTAATTCCTTCTGCTCCACAAAAACGAGCATGGGCAAAGGGTAAATCTGCCGAAATACAAAGTACGACAGTGTTATTTAGACTTGTGGCTCTTTCATTAAACTTGCGAACCGATGTAGCACAGACCGCAGTGTCAATGCTTGGAAAAATATTCATGATCACTTTTTTTCCAGAAAAGTTTTCTAAAGTGACATCATTTAAGTCCGACTTTGTTAAAATAAAATTTGGAGTCTTCCCTGTTGTGGGTAAGTCCCCGCTTGTATGAAATACCTTACCTTTAAATGTAATCTCTGCCATATTTTGTCCTTATTAATTTAAATTATAATCTCGTTTGGATTTAGAAAGAATAGAAATAATTTGTTCATGAATAAGCCCGTTAGATGCTATAATATTTTCAGGAAAATGTAAAATCTCTTCACCAGTAAAATTCGTAAGTGAACCACCTGCCTCTTTTAAAATCAAAGAAACCCCAGCTAAGTCATAAACATCCACATTTCTTTCCCATAATCCATCAATCATTCCATTGCTCAACCAACACATATCAATTACAAAAGAACCCGAACGACGTATACTCCTACCCTTACATATAAAACTATATAATTCAGATAAAACTTCTCTAATTTCTGATTCTCGAAAACGAGAAGGAAAGCTAGGAACAAGTTGAGAATTTTCTAATAAATGAATTTCAGAAACCTGAATGCGCTTCCCATCTTTTTTTGCACCTTGTGAAAGAACGGCTTCATATTCATTTTTTAGAGATGGTAGAAAAACATAAGCTCCTACATTTGTGTTTCTATGTTGAATAGAAAAACACATAGCAAAAAGAGGATTCCCTCGCAAGAAATTCATACTTCCATCTAAAATATCAAAAATCCAACGGTAATCACTTCTACCGATTGTCTCGTTTGCATGTTCTGCTAAAATAGAATCTTTTGAAAAGTTTCTTGAAATTTCTGTGAGAAAAAATTCTTCCAAAGCAATTTCAGCTAAATCAATATTTTTTTTCTCATCCTCATCCTTTAAGTGATGCGTTATGCGCAAGTCATAATAAATTTCATTTAATTTTGGATAAATTTGAGAAGTAATATTTTTTAAAAATTCAATTCGATATTCTACTTCATCAATTGGAAAATGAAAGGAAGAATAAGTAGAAGACGTCATTTTTAAACAACTAGTTCGTCTTCTCCAGAACGTGCTACTATAATTTCGCCAAGTTCTTCTAATTTACGTATAATGTTTACAATCTTTTGTTGAGCATCTTCAACATCCTTCAAACGAACAGGACCCATAAACTCCATATCTTCTCGTAAGAGATTGGCTGCTCTTTTGGACATGTTTTTAAAGATTTTATCTTGCACTTCAGAATCTACAGACTTAAGAGCGCGTGCCAGATCATTGGTGTCAACTTCACGTAAAACTTTTTGAATGGCTTTATCATCCAAAAGTACAATATCCTCAAATACAAACATGCGTTTCTTGATTTCTTCGGCAAGTTCGGGATCTTCTTCTTCCAAAGATTCAATGATGACTTTTTCAGTACTTCTATCCACATTGTTTAAGATTTCTACTACAGCGTCAATACCACCAGCAGAAGTATAATCTTCAGAAGCAAGAGTAGAAAGTTTTCTTTCCAAAACACGTTCTACTTCGCGCAAAACGTCCGGACTCACTCTATCCATAGTTGCAATTCGTTTTGCAACATCAGCCTGAATGTTATGAGGCAAAGAAGAAAGTATAGTAGAAGCTTTGTTTGGATCTAGATAAGACAAAATTAATGCTATAGTTTGAGGATGTTCTCCTTGAATGAAGTTTAAAAGTTGAGCTGGATCGGTTCTTCTTATAAAATCAAAAGGACGCACTTGTAAGGAAGAAGTCAAACGATTGATAATGTCAATAGCCTTTTGGTTACCTAAGGCTTTCTCTAGTAAAGAACGTGCAAAATCAATTCCCCCATTTGTAATAAAACCTTGAGCCATCATAAGCTCATTAAACTCAATTAAAACTTTTTCTTTATCTTCTGGTGTAATTTTATCAATTCTAGCAATTTCGAAAGTGATTTGTTCAATTTCATCTTCTCGTAAGTGTTTAAAAATTTCAGAAGATACTTCACTTCCTACAGCAATGATAAAAATGGCGGCTTTTTGGCGTCCTGTAAGATTGGCTTTTTTTGCTAGCATTTTGGTGCACCTATTTTACTATCGGAAATTTTTATTTTAATGTCAAGAAAAAATCTATTATATAAAGTACCCTGCAGCTTTTGCATCTTCATAAAATATTTTTACAGTTTCAACTGTCAATTCACTAGGAGTCTTTCCTAACTTAGAAAGTTTTTGAATTACATCTGTTGGGACAGTAATAATCTTGCAACCTAGATCATTTGCTTGAAAAACATTCCATACTTCCCGAGTAGATGCCCATAATATCCCCGTATTTCTTCGAAGTTTACAAAGCTCTACTCCTGTTGTAATAGTTGGGAGTGGATCAATTCCAGAGTCTGCCATCCTTCCTGCAAATACAGAAATTACAGTTGGAGTATCTTGTTTGAGTGTAGTAACAACATCTAAGATTTGTTTTGTTGTATATACTGCCGTAACATTTAATTTAATTTTTTTTTCAGACAAGGTAGCAAGAACTTTTCCAGTGAATTCTCCTTTTGTATTGACCACAGGAATCTTTACAAAGATATTCTCACCCCAACTACCAATCTTTAGACCTTGTTCAATCATTTCATCCAAATCATCAGAAAAAACTTCAAAAGAAATTTCCTTATTTGGAATTTTGGAAACAACTTCTTGAGCAAATTCTTTATAATTAGCAACTCCTGCTTTT
>CALDSP010000332.1 GCA_937924465.1 uncultured Leptospiraceae bacterium | reverse complement strand
TCCCCTTTTTGAAGATTGCATAGTATCTATAAAATTCCCAGATTTACTAAAAGCGGCTAGTAGTGTAATTGCTCGACAAGTTAAAATGAGACATGGATTTTATGAAAGAAATGAAATTGATATTTACCATGGACATGCAAGTTTTATTGATCCTCATACTTTAGAAGTTACCGATGAAAAAGGACGTCATGTGGTAACGTTAGGTGCTAGTTATTTTGTGATTGCTACAGGTTCTAGACCGTATCGACCTAAAGATATTGATTTTAATCATCCAAACATTTTTGACAGTGATACAATTTTAAATTTAAAATATACTCCTCAATCTATTACAGTTTATGGAGCGGGAGTCATTGGTTGTGAGTATGCCTCTATTTTTCGCAGTTTAGGAATTAAAGTAAACTTAGTAAACACTCGTGATAAGCTACTTTCTTTTCTAGATGATGAAATCATTGATGCCCTCGCCTATCATTTGAGAGAACAAGGAACTTTAATTCGTCACAATGAGGTTTATGAAAAAATAGAGGGAACAAAGGATGGGGTCATTGTGTATTTACAATCAGGCAAACAGCTTAAAACAGATATTTTTCTTTTTGCAAATGGTAGAACAGGAAATTCTCAAAACATGGGATTGGAAAACATTGGAGTTCAAGTAAATTCTAGAGAACAAATCATTATAAATGAAAATTATCAGACTACTCTTCCCCACATATATGCAGTAGGAGATGTAATAGGCTACCCCAGTTTAGCAAGTGCCGCTTACGATCAAGGACGATTTGCCGGAACTCATATTGTAACAGGTAAATGTGAATATCGTTTAGTAGAAAATATTCCTACAGGAATTTACACTAGTCCAGAGATTAGCTCTATTGGAAAAACAGAAAGAGAACTTACAGCCGAAAAAATTCCTTATGAAGTGGGACATTCTCAATTCAAAAGTCTAGCAAGAGCACAAATTACAGGTAAAACTGTTGGTATGCTCAAAATTTTATTTCATAGAGAAACTTTAGAAATTTTAGGAATTCATTGTTTTGGAAGTGAAGCATCGGAAATCATTCATATTGGACAAGCAATTATGGCTCAAAAAAATGGAGGAAACAATTTAATGTATTTTATAAACACAACATTCAATTACCCTACTATGGCAGAGGCTTATAGGGTTGCAGCTTTAAATGGATATAATCGAGTTTAGTAGTGAATTGTGAATGGTTGTTCAGAAAAAAAATTGGAAAACTATTCAGATAAGTTATCAATTTGAATATTTAGTGCTTTTAGTTTTCTATACAAATGAGTTCGCTCCACCCCTAAAATTTTAGAAGTTTTACTTACATTTCCATCATTTAATTGTAAAGTTTTAATAATGTATTGTCTCTCAAACTCTTCTTTAGCTTTCTTTAGCTCTCCTTGTTCAAAAATTTCTTCTGCTTTCTTAAAACCTTGAAGAGCTTCTTTTACATCTTTTCCTTTGATTGTATCTCCAATGGTCATAATACAAAGCCTTTCTACAATATTTTTAAGCTCTCGAATATTACCAGGCCAAAAATGATTTGTTAAAAGTTGAATAGCATCGTTATCAATTTTTTTCGGAGGAATATCATTTTCTTCAATTGCAGATTTCATATAGTAATCTAAAAGTAAAGGAATATCACTTCGTCGTTCACGAAGAGGAGGCACTACAATAGGAACTACATTTAATCTGTAGTATAAATCTTCTCGAAATTTTCCTTCTTTAATTGCATCTTCTACGGGAATGTTGGTTGCCGCAATTACACGAACATCTACTTGGATGGATTCATTCCCCCCTAGTCTTTCAAAACGTTGTTCTTGCAAAATTCTTAAAACCTTTGCTTGAGTAATTAAAGACATATCACAAATCTCATCCAAAAATATAGTTCCAGTATGAGCAGCCTCAAACTTACCAATTTTTTTATCCACTGCTCCAGTGAATGCACCCTTTTCATAGCCAAATAATTCTGATTCTATAAGCTCTTCAGGAATTGCAGCACAGTTAATCTCTAAGTAAGGATTATTTTTACGCTTAGAATTCATAACAATTGTTTTTGCAACCAGTTCTTTTCCTGTTCCATTTTCTCCATATATAAATACACGAGCGTTTGTAGAAGCTGCTTGAGCAATTGCAAACTTGATTTTTTTGACTGCGTTAGAATTTCCAATAATTGGATCAAATTCTAGTTTAGTCTCTGGAATGTCACTGGGCTCTTTGGAAAGAACTTTTTGAATTGTATCTAAGACTTTACTGATTGAAAGAGGCTTTTCTAGAAAATCTACTGCTCCTCTTTTTGTCGCATTCACTGCTATTTCAATTGTACCATGTCCAGAGATCATTACGATAGGAATCAAAGGATAAATTTTTTTACACTCTTCTAAAATTTCGAGTCCATCATCTTTGCCCATCCATACGTCTAGAAGAATCAAATCCGGTCTTTCTTTTGTGAGACTTTTTAAAAGAGATTTACGATTTGCAAAATCCTCAACTTCATAGTTTTCATCTTCCAAAATATTTTTTAAAGTTTTACGAATTTCCAATTCATCATCTACTACATAAATTTTCATGTTTCCTCCTGAGTGGGAAGTTCAATAATAAACTTACATCCACCTAAACTGGAATCTTCCACTGCAATATAACCATGATGATCATACACTGTTTTTTGAACAATAGTAAGTCCAATTCCCATTCCATGCCCTTCTTTAGTGGAAAAATAAGGTTCAAAGATTTTTTCTTTCAATTTTTGAGGAATTCCCGGACCATTATCTTCAATGATAAGGACAACAGTTTTTCGCAAAAATTTTTTTTCTGTTTTAGTTGTAATTTTTATAATGCCTTTCCTTTTTTCTTCTTTTTCCTTATTGTCTTGTTGAATAGCTTCTACTGCATTTTTAATTAAATTATTGATTACTCCCAAAAATAATCTTTTATCAATAAATACCTCTGGAAGATCTTTATCTAAATTGAGATAAAATTCTAAATTCTCATGATCTTTAAAAAGATTGACTGACTCCTCTATAATAGGATTTAAGTTTTGATTGATGAGTATTGGAGTGGGCATTCGAGCAAATTCAGAAAATTCTTTTACAAGGTGTTCTAAAACTTTTACCTGCCCAATAATTGTTTCTGTTCCATTTTTGACAATCTCCGCAAACTTTTCAGGTTGAGAATTTGCGATTTCTAATTTTCTTCGAATTCTCTCTGCAGAAAGCTGAATGGGAGTTAGAGGATTTTTGATTTCATGCGCCATACGCTGTGCTACTTCTTTCCAAGCTGCCACTCTTTGAATATGCATAAGTTCTTCTGTTTTAGCTTCTAAGTCTTTTGTCATTTGATTAAAAGACTCTAATAGAATTCCCATTTCTCCTTCTTCTTTCAAATTTAAAATAACATCCTTTTCTCCTTTAGAAACTCTTTGAGTAGCCTGTGCAAGTAGGACAATAGGACGAGAAATTTGACGTGCAAGTAAAAAAGAAACAAGAATAGAAATAACAAACATTGCAATGGAAAATATTCCAAGTGTAAGCCTTAAACCAAAAGGAACTTTTTCTCTCCATAGATCAATACTGTTATAGGCATTTTCTGTGGTTATAATTGTATAAGCACTTTGTTCATTTCCTTTGTGTATTTTTCTTCCTATTATAATTGCTTCTTCTGGATTAGAAGTTTGGATTAAAAGTAAATAATAAGACTTATCTTTGTCATAAAATTTGTAGCTTGGAAATTCAAAAGAATTTTGAGATTGAAAGGCAGATAAATTATAGT
>CALDSP010000331.1 GCA_937924465.1 uncultured Leptospiraceae bacterium | reverse complement strand
TTATAATTTTTTCTCCTCTGTATATAAGTCCTTCCTCATATAAGGTTTTAAAAACTTTTATAACTGCATGAGAGAGCCCTTCATCCATTGTAAAACGCTCCCTGGTCCAATCTACACTTTCTCCTAAAAGCCTTTGTTGTTTTGTAATTTGCCCTCCTGACTTTTCTTTCCACTCCCAAACTTTTTCTATAAACTCTTTTCTAGAAAAATTTCTTCTTGACTTTCCTTGCTTTTCTAACTCTCTCTCAACAACAACTTGAGTCGCAATCCCTGCATGATCTGTTCCGGGTAACCAAAGTACATCTTTGCCTTTTTTTCTTTCAATTCTACAGATAATATCTTGCAGAGTATGGTTCAAAGCATGTCCAATATGAAGTACTCCTGTTACGTTAGGTGGTGGAATCACTATACAAAAAGGCTCTCCTTCTCCTTTGGGTTTAAAAGTTTGATTTTTTTCCCAAAACTCAATCCATTTAGATTCTATATTCTTTGGTTCATAACGATCTGATAAAATGTTTTTCATAGGATAAACAATATGCCTTTACAAGATTGATCTAAATTTTAAAGAAACCATTTCTCTTACCTTTTCTAAAAAGCCAACAGAAAGGTCAATTTAAACATTTTTAGCTATGTCCAAAAGCCTAGATTTATTCACTTTACAGAAGTATAAAAAATCTTTTTCGTGAATTTGGGCTCTTAGATTAACATTGAGTTGATAAAAAACATTTTTACAAATGTTTTCAAATTCCGAATGAGGGATTTGGGATGAGTTTATACGTTCCTGAAAATAAAATTTGATAACTTCAAAATGATTTTCTAGCAAAATTAGAACATAATTAGAATTTTCCATATAAAAAAGATACAAATTATAGAAAAGAGTTCAAACACTTTTTACACAAAATTACCCTCTTACAATTGCAAAAGGGTAAATTTTTATTATTAAACTTCAGAAATTGGAATCTTCATATTGTTTATACTGCCATAAAAATTGGTCCTGTGCCTTCTTCATAACGTTTAAATTTTACGGGAAGTCCTATTTGAACCTTGGTTATTTCTAGGTCTTCAATAATAGTAATGATTTTTAAACCTTCCTTGAGTTCCACTATAGCTAAAATATAAGGAGTTCTATTTGCTAAATGCCCAAATCCTACGTGAACAACGGTAAAGGTGTACACACTTCCCAATCCTTGGAATGTATATTCACTTAAAGACTCACTTCCACAATTAGGACAACAAAAACTAGGCTCTAGCATGTAAAATCCACAAGAATCACATTTTTTTCCCTTTAAAACTTCCATTATTCAAACCCTCTTTCTAAAATATGCACACAACTTACAGCGCCCGGTCCTCCTAAAACATGGGTAAGAGCTCGCTTTGCATTTTGCACCTGACGTTGTTCCGCCTCACCTCTCAACTGAAAAGTCATTTCTACCACTTGCCCTACTCCTGTTGCTCCTATTGGATGACCTTTGGCTTTTAGTCCTCCTGAAGTATTTACTGGAATCTTTCCGCCTAGTCGAGTGTGTCCTTCCATTGTAAATGGACCACCTTTTCCTTTTTCTACAAATCCCAAGTCTTCAATATTTATGATCTCTGTAATTGTAAAACAATCGTGGCACTCAACAACATCAATGTCTTTTGGGGAAAGATTTGCCATTTTAAATGCTTCACTTGCTGCCATGATAGTAGCTGGAAAAGAAACAGAACTTTTCTTCATAGACAAAGTAAAATAATCTGCCCCATGTCCAGAACCTTTAATGATTACAGGTTTTTTAGAAATTGCCTTTGCCCTTTCTTTTGTAGTAAGAACCAAAGCACAGGCTGCATCGGTCACTAAAGACATGTCATGAAATCCAAATGGTGTAGTTACTACACGTGCATTCAAAATATTTTTTAAGGGAATGGCTTTTTGTTTATGTGCATATGGATTTTTACTTCCATGAAAATAATTTTTTTCAGCAACCACTGCAAGCATTTCTCTTGTGGTTTCAAATTCATACATATGTCTCATGGCGTTGAGTGCAAACCCAGAAGGTCCTGAAATGCAAAATCCTCCTTCAAAATCTGCATCTTGTCCACGTGCTACAATCTCCATGGTTGTTTCAGGATCCTTTGTATTCATTTTTTCTACACCTAAAACAAGAACTGTGTCATAGAGCCCAGTTGCTATAGCCAAGAATCCCGCGCGAACTGCAAGCCCACCGGAAGCACAAGCTCCTTCTAATTTTTGGGCAGGTTTATCTCCAAGTCCAAGTACCGTAGCCACGTAAGAACCCATGGTATTTTGTCCATTGAATTCCTGCCCCGCATAATTTCCCACAAAAACAGCTTGGATTTCTTTTCGTTCAATCCCCGCATCTTGGATTGCCCCATTTCCCGCCTCTGTAACAATATCCCTAAGTAAACGATCGTTTAAATTTCCATGCTTTGTTTCATAAGCTCCAATAATAGCAACTTCTCTCATATTTTCTCCTTTTTACGTTACGTGCAAACTACATTCCAATAGCTCCACCACCATCCACTCTTAGATAAGTGCCCGTTATATAAGAGGCATCTTCACTTAAGTAAAATCTTACAACTCCCGCAACATCATTCGGAGTAGCGGCTCTTTTCAAAGGAACAAACTCTGTAAGTTTTTCTTGAACATCTTTTGGAAGAGAACTTGTCATATCTGTTTGGATAAAACCCGGACAAACAGCATTCACTGTCACATTACGTCCTGCAAACTCACGAGCACAAACTTTCGTAAGCGCAATTACCCCTGCTTTAGAAGAAGAATAGTTTGCTTGTGCTGGTTGTCCACTTAGTCCAGAAACAGAAGAAATGTTTACAATTCGACCACTAGGACTTTTTAAAATAAGTTTGGAACAAGCTTTTGTCATAAGGAAAACTCCTTTTAAATTTACGTTAAGCACCAAGTCCCAATCTTCTTCACTCATGCGAATAATAAGATTATCCTTTAAAACTCCAGCATTGTTTACCAAAAAGTCTAATCTACCAAAAGTTTCTTTTACTTTACTAACTACATTTTCACAGTCCTCTGATTTTGTAACGTTACATGCAAGCCCTAATGTTTTAACTCCAAATTTCGTGAACGTCTCTTCTGCTGCTTGCGAAATTGCTTCCTGATTTAAATCTACCAAAACTAAAGAAACTCCCTCTTGAGCTAAACGATTGGCAATAGCCCTTCCAAGTCCTCTTGGAGAAGCTGCTCCTGTAATTAAAGCTACTTTGTCTTTAAAATATTCACTCATTTTTCTCTCCTATAGTCCTAAACTTCTTCCAATAATTTCTTTCATAATTTCTGTTGTTCCCGCATAAATGGTTTGAATTCGTGCATCTAAATAAGCTCTAGCAATGGGATATTCTAACATATACCCATATCCACCAAAGAACTGCAGACATTCATCGGTATGACGTTTTTGCATTTCAGTAGAATACCACTTCGCCATAGACGCCTCTGCCGTTGTAAGTTCACCTCGCATAAAAGCCATAATTGCTTGATCTACAAAGGCTCTACACATTTCTGCTTCTGTTCTCATTTCTGCCATTTTAAACTTTATGTGTTGAAAAGTTCCAATTTGTTTTCCAAATGCTTTTCGTTCTTTAATATATTTCAAAGTAATATCTTGCACCAAGAAAGTAGCCTCTACCGCTGCAATTGCTAAAGCCAAGCGTTCACGAGGGAGTTTATTCATGAGGTAACGAAAACCTTGTCCTTTTTTTCCAAGTAAATTTTCCTTTGGCACTTTTACGTCATGAAAAAATAGTTCAGATGTATCTTGGGCTTTGAGTCCAATTTTTTCGAGTCTTCTACCTCTTTCAAAACCTGACATTCCAGCTTCAATCATAAGTAGACTCATTGCCTCTTCTCCTGTTTTGACTGCAGTTATAACATAGTCAGCAAGTTGACCATTGCTAATAAAAGTTTTTTGACCATTCACTAAAAAGTAATCACCTTTGTCTTCAGCTTTAGTTCGAATACTTTTTAAATCAGAACCTGCATTTGGCTCTGTCATGGCTATGGCTGTAATCTTAGTGCCGTTTGCTGTATTAGGGAGCCAACGATGTTTCTGTTCTTCACTCCCAAAATCAAGAATATAAGGAATGTTTATATCATTATGTAGAGAAATAAAAAATCCCGTATTTCCAACTTTTGTAGATTCTTCATTAATAATTACATTATATAAAAAATCCGCTCCACTTCCTCCATATTCTATTGGGATATCGGGACATAAAAGTCCAGCCTCTCCTGCTTTCTTCCAAACCTCACGAGAGACCATTCCCTCCTTTTCCCATTTCTCATGGTTAGGAGCAACTTCTGTTTCAAAAAACTTTCTTGCAATCTCCCGGAATTCTTCATGTTCTTTTGTAAAAGGTAATGCTCTTTTCATAAATTCCCCAATTGATATTCTTAATCTACTATTGTTAAATAAATAACTAGTTGGTCAAGGTCAATGAAAAATGAAAAATCACATATTTATTTTAGCAAAGTAAGAAATACTATTCAATCAACAAAAAAAAATTAAGGAGGAAATTCCACAATAAACCAATCTATTGTACAAGCATGATTTTCATGATCGAATCGTGTAAAAGAAACTTGGGATGCCAAAGGAGTTGAGTTAAATAATACCGAAAAAGTTCCTGAATCTTGGTATGAATCGATAAGACCCACCGTGCTAGAAGAAAAAATAACCATGCTTCTGGTTGTAACTACTGAAGGGCTCAAACTCGCATTGACAGTAATCACTGTATTTCCCACTGAAAGATCAGCACCACTTTGCACTGTACTTGCATCTACTAACTCAACTGCAAAATAATTGATCTGCACTTTCCCAGAGTTTCCATCTCTTCGAAAACGAATGGAGCTTGGACTAGTAAATTTTCCTCTAACATAATAATTTGTTTCATAACCCGAAACTGTGGCATCTCCAGACAAGTTAAAAAGTAAAAAAGACTTAGAGAGATTGAAAGTGCTCAATGAAACATCCACATAAGTTTGAAGATGATTTATACTAGTTGTTCCAGAGACGACCTTAGCTCCCACTAACTCTATGACCTGCCATTCCACTGTGACGTTTGTACCTGAAGTATCACTTTTATCCCTTCTTAATTCTAATACGTTGGAAGTAGATAAACTCCCTCTCACCAAACGTTCAGAATCATTAGACATGTTTGTGTTATTGGTTCTCGTATACAAAATCACAAAAGAAGAAGCAAGAGCAAAACTCCCAGAAAGAGGAATTATTTTAGTATTTTCTCCTGTGACAAATGTTGTGCTCCCTCTTTCTACTTTCAATCCAGTTTCCATTTCCACAACATACCAATTTACTTTTGCATTCGTACCTCCTCCTGTTTGAAGGATAACTTGAGTACCTAGTGGATTCAATTGACAGGTAGCCGCAGTGTTAGGATTAGAACTAGAATACTCAAAACTACAATAAACATATGCTTTATTTGGATTGACTGTTGTAGAAAGAGTTATAGAAGTCAAACTGAAACCAGCTGGTTGAATCCCAGATTGAAAACTTCCCCATCCCACTGAACCACCTGAATTTCCTTCCACATTTACGATTACAGTTGGAATGGTAAACCCATTGTAATCAAGATCTGAGCTTGTAACACTAAAACTTAAGCTCACCGTTCTGTTTCCTAGTCCAGTGTCAAAGGGAGCCGCAAGAAGCAAAGTCTGTGGAATATTATAATTTAAACTTGTAAATGTAAATTGTACATTTCCAGAGGAATCTCCATTGATGCTTATTTGTTTAGTGGAATCAAAAGATACACTGACTACAACATTAGAAATAGGTGCAGAGGTTAAAACTACAGAAAATGAGTCAGTAATAGTACCCTCTCGAATGTTTGGGCTTGGAGCTGTTGGACTCAAAAGTATATTTGCACTGTCTATGTCCAATATATTTAAGTTTACTGTTCCATCGGGAATACTTTTACCTTGATAGTTGAGTGTGTGTTGAATGTTCATGGTTCGTAGACCTGTTACAATGTGGTCAGTTGGAACAGTTAAAGTGATAGTTTTTGGAATATCCCAATCAGAGGAATCAAAAGAAATAGAACTTGGACAAGAAACATAAGTTTGAGAACAAGTAAAATTCACTTGAACTAATTCAGAAACAGAGCTCTCTAGCTTAAGTGTATAAGAAGAGCTATATCCCTCCGTAAGAACAAGATTTTGATTGGAAAAAACAAGTTTGGGAGTATTTTCATTCCCTTGGGTAATTTCTTCTTCCGTTTGGGTTGTAATTGGATCTTCGCCTAGTGAAAAAGAAAAGATACCTTTTTTTTCGTCAAAATTACAACTATGAACAAAAAAACAAATAAAAAGGACTGCAGTAATCTCCAAGAAACGATCAATTATTTTTGTCATGCTACCTCTTTTCTTTATTTGACTCTAAATTTAACAAATCTAAGAAACTACAAAAATAAGATTGAATAAAATTTTATCAAAACCCATGAGCTTCTATAACTTTATGAACTTCCTCTTTTATTCTACCTTTATTTTATGTTTTAAGATGATGGAAATATAAACGGACGCAAAAGTCAAGTCTCTTTTGCCATTCTTTCTTTATATTTTGGAGTTGTTTTACAATTGATAAATTAGATTATTCCTCTAAGATTACAATATTATTTTTTCATATGCTTAAGTTGTCTCCACATACTTTTTAAAATTATCTAAGATTGCTTGCCATCCTTGTTTTTGTGTTTCCATAGGATATTCATTTTCAGGATCAAAGGTGATTGTCACTTCTGTTTGTCCGTTTACATCCTTAAATTCCACTGTTGCATAACGTCCTCCAAACTCATAAGTAAAAAATTCTCCATAATGAACTTCAGTATAAATAGCATCAAAATCAAAACCAAAACTCCCATCCTTTGTTTCCATTCTTGCTAAGTATCGACCGCCAACCCTTAAGTCATTAAAAGCACTTGGACAATGCCAATCATTACTTGCAAAATTCCATCTTGTAACGTGTTCGGGCTTGGTATAATAATTCCAAACTTTTTGGTTATTTGCATTCACCATAATTTGAACTGTGATTTTCTCTTGATTCATATGCTCTCCTATTGGATTTAATTTTTACTGAGAAAAACTTAGCTTTTATATGTTTTTTTATGTAAATTTAAACCTCAAGAGCTATTTTAACATTTCAGTAATACTAGATTAGTAAAACTACTTAAACTGATTTATGTTTTTTAATAAGTTATTAGCATTGAATCTTCCATGCTAAATTTTTTGACTGTGTTAAAATTCTTTCTAAATGATGAGACTTAAGCCATTCATAAAAAGCAAGTTTATGTCTTTGAAGAGGAGTCTCAAACTTCATAATCGAAATAATAAGAGGCTGAAATTTTTCAAACCACTCAATATTTTTTGTAATATCAAAACTTAGAAACTGAGTGGCTAAACTTAAATGTTCCATTTTTAATGGTAAAAAAATTTTTCCAAGTTCCCAATATTTTTTAAACTCAATCTTTTCATTGATCTCTTCTATTAAATGAGAGTAATCAATCTCGTCAAAAAGCTCTGAAATAAATTTTTTTTTAGGTGAATCTAAGTTATTCTCAAAAATACTTTTAGTGAAAGGTAAAATTTCAAAAGATACAATTTGATTTTTTTCTTTTTGAATAGACTTAGCAGGAAGTATGGCTTGAGTATAATAAATCTTGTTTGTATAACAAGAAATTCCATATTCTTGGGTTCCCGAATAAACTACATTATTGTTTTTCACTCCACCTAAATGTTTGCATTCAAATTTAATCAAATAAATAAATTTATTTTCATCAAAGTTTAAATCCAAAGCTAAAATTAACTTACTCGTCTCTCTCTTGAAAAAGCCCAGAGAAATTACAGAAAAGTTTTCAACTTCCTTTGGTAAAAAAGTTTTTATTTCTTGTAAATATTTTTCTGCTGTATACTCTTCTAATCCATGAATGCTTACACTTGGCAATAAGTACTCTTTCGGAGTTTCAAAAAAAGGATGATGCAAATTATCAACATACACTTGAATGTATTTAGAATTCCAAGTTAGATTTTCTTTTAAAATTCGAGTGAGTTTATTCATTCATTTTTATCTTTTGGAATAATTTC
>CALDSP010000330.1 GCA_937924465.1 uncultured Leptospiraceae bacterium | reverse complement strand
AACACTCTGATTTTCAAAATGTTAACCCTACTTCGGAAAATATAGCTCGTTGGTTTTATTTTGGACTTAAAGAGGAAGTTCAAAAACAAAATGGAAAAATCTTGCGAATTGTTGTTCACGAAGGACCAGAAAATTTAGCTTTTTTTGAACCAGAGATTTAAAATTATTTTGGAATTAAAAAATATCTTCCATGTATGCGCTCAACGTCCAAATTTAATTCAAAAGTTTCAGAAAGATTTCCTTTCGTAAGGACTTCTTCTATTTTGCCTTGAGCTATGCATTTTCCTTTGTTAAGTAAAAAAGCGTGAGAATAAAAATTAGGGATTTCATCTACTCTATGAGTAATTAGTATACTTGTAAATTTTCTTTTTAAATAAATATGACTTAAGAGTTGAAAAAAATCCTCTCTTGCATGAATATCGAAAGAAGAACAGGGCTCATCTAAAATAAGTATTTCAGGTTCATTTGCAAGTGCTCGTAGTAGTAAAACTTTCTTTTTTTCTCCCGCTGATAAGCTATCAAAATTTTGTTCAGGATCTAACCAAGGGTTTTCTTGTATAAGAGATTCTAATTTTTCAAGTTGAAAATCTTCCAAATTGGAATAAAGTCCAATTGTTGAGAGATAACCTGTGGCTAAAATTTCTCGAACATTTAAATTTTTTTGGGTTCTGTTTTCTTGGTGAGAAGATTCTAAAATTCCTATTCTTTTTTGTAACTCTCGCAATGGGAATTCACCGATTTTTTTTTCAAATACGAAGATCTCTCCAGAAGTTGGTGTAGCATAACCATAAAGAAAATTAATCAAACTTGTTTTTCCCGATCCATTTCTTCCCAGTAAAACCCAATGTTCATTAGGGGAAATTTCCCAATCAATAGAGGTTAGGATTTTTTTATTTAGAGTTTCCCAACTCAAGTTATGAATGGAAACAATAAACATTAAAGTTTAGGAAGGGAATTATAAGAAATATTAAATTTATTTACAATTTCCAGAAATTGGTCTTCTCGATCCACTTTCAAAATTTTCAAAGACTCAGGATAGATAGTTGTAAAACTAGCTTTGAGATCTAAAAAATCTACCATCATATTGGCTAGGTAGATGAGTTCTACAATTTCTTTATGTTCTTCTGGGGCTAAGAATGGTTTATGATGATACCTACAAACAGAAATCAAATCTTCTGGAAAGGACCATTTTTCTAAAAGTAATCCTGCAACTTCTGCGTGGCTAATCCCAACTGAATACTCTTCGATTATTACAGAATTCGTTTTTTCTCTAGTTTTGAGGGATTGAATTTTTTCTGTAATTTCTTTTCCTAAAGAAAGTAAAATAAGTTTTCCAATATCATGTAACAAACCAGAGGTAGATGCTAAATCAGCTAGTCTAGTTTTCCCAAATTCTAAAGCAATGGAACGAGCAAAAAAACTTACTTTATTGGAATGTTCTAAAACCTCTTCAGCTTTTTTGTAACGATTACCTAAAACCTTGTTTACACCTGTTACATAAAGTAAATTTTTTAAGTTTTTAATGCCTACAATCTTTAAAGCAGCTACTACTGTATTTGCTCTATTTCGAGTAATAAAAAAAGCTGAATTAGAAAGTTTAATTAAGTCGGCACTTAAAGCAGGATCTTTTTCAATTTCTGCTCCAATTTTTGTAATGTCGGAATTAGGATTATTGCACAGCTCAATTAATTTTGTAACGTTTTGGGGTAGCGCGGGAAGATTTTCAATTTCATCTAAGATTTTTTCATTGAATTTTGAACTGAATTCACGGGGAGTGACATTGTTTGGAATACTCAAAGTTACTTTTGTAACTTTAGGAGAAAACTCCATTTTAAAATTATGATATCCTATCCCTGAGTTTTTCAGTAAAATATGAGTAAGAATAATTCCTAGACCGGCACTTTCTGTGGTATCAGAAAAATCCATAAAGGCATCGGCTAAGTCATTGTAAGTTTTTGCCTTTTCTACGCGAGCATGGATTCTCTCTTGTTCTTGGGGGAGGACGGGTGCATTATTTTCAACTTGAAAATGAAAAGTTCCGTTTTTGATTACCATTCGAATTATTACATAATAAGAAGAACCTTCTAAATATTCTTCTTGTTTGTTCCATTGCATGGTGACTTCTTCAGAAAAAATTGCCATGCCTTTTTTATAATCGTTTGGGTTTTCAATGTCCAAATTCATTCTTTGAAAGAATAACCTTTTTGCATTTGCTTTTACTGCATTCATGAGAATTTCTTTAGAAATGGTAAAAACTACTTCTGTGAGATAAATCTGATCATAGTAATGAAAAACTAAGACAAACAAGTGATATAAATCTTTTAGGTTATCTTCAGAAATGTATTTATATTTGAGATGGACTAATTTTCCACTAATAAGTTCATCATAAGAATTAACTGCCACGTTAGACATAAATTTTTAAGAGGTCTCCATTTGAGTAAATAAATCCACATACACAAAATACTAGAATCTATTTTCTTGCAAGAAAAATTTTATAACTTGACAAATACCAAAGTGATCAGTAAGAATCGTAATAGTACGTAAAAATTTGGAATAGATTTTTTTGTATAAACTAAATTTATGGTAACCAATAGTTTCTTCTCATTAAATGATGGAGGTGAAAATGACACATACTAAAATTTGGCACGTAACTTCGGGAGCTGAATTTCCATTACAACTTTGGAAAAATCCACAGGTCAGCATAGAACTCATTAATGTTCCTCTTGAGGAGTGGCAATCTATTGAATTTAATAGAGAAGAAATTAATATTGTGTTTGTTCAGGTTTCTAAATTAGAATGGGAAAAATTTAATCAAAAAATTATACGTGGACTTGATACACACCCACAAGTTCATTTTTTAATTTTCTGTCCAACGGAGGCTGGGATTAGCCCAAGCAATAAAGGAAATTTTTTGCTTTTAGAATATCCTATTCACAAATTAGAACTCAAGTGGCTCATTGATAAATCGATACAAGCAGAACTTTACAAAAGAGTTTCTCTGGAAGTAAGCACTTCTTGTCTGTCTAATATAGGTTTTTTTGATGGTTTATTTGAACTTGCTCGTAAAGAAAATCAAGATAAAGCTGATGCTTTAAAAGCTTATGAAAAGTTTTTAGAATATGAAGAAGAGATTAAAAAATCACAAGATAAACTCAACCAAGCTATTGAGAAGGTAAACGAACTGCGTCAAAAAGAACTTTTAGAATTGCATGAGAGAATTAAAGCTCAAGAGAAACTAGACGAACTCCGAGAAAAAGAATTGAGGGAAGCTCTTGAGTTAAGAGAAGCCACACAAAAAGTTTTAGAATATACTGCTATTGAAGAAAAGGGAATGGAAAGAATCATACGGGCACAAGACAAACTTTTTAGATATTCCGAACAGGAGATTAGAGAGCTTATGGCAGAAAATAAAGAATTAAAAAAACGTTTAGGAATTCCAGTTGACTAGTAGATTAATATAAAAATTCATCATCTTCTTCGATTTTTTCACTCTCTCCTAATTCGCTTTTTTTACTAGTAGCTTTGTCTTGCTTAATAGGTTGATATTTTACTTTCTTTTTTATTGTTTCATATTGTTTAGATTCTGTTCCATAAGCTAATTCCGCATAACGTAAAAGATGTCTGTTTTTGAGAGCGTTAAATTTTTCTCGTAAATTTTCTCTTTTATAGCGAGCTGCTTGGCGTTCATTGAATTCATAGCATATAGCTAAAAGTTTATGGGGTTCTGCTTCTTTTTCATAATTTTCTCCAATTTTTAGATACATTCGGATCATATCCATTGCTTGATTATAATTTTTCATGCGGAATTGGTGTTTTATATATTCTCTGTAGATGGATGCCTTTAAATCTTTGTATACTTGAGACTCAAGCATGGAAGGATTTTCAATCTTATCTAAGGCAGACATGCCTTTTATGAGTTCCATGACAGCATTCTTTCGACCTTCTAAAGAAATTTTTTTGTACTCTTTTTCTAACTCTATTTCTCTTGCTCTTTTCTGCCATTCGTACTTTTCAGCTGGACGAGATTCTTTTGAGGATAATTCTTTCTTTTCTTTGATTTGTTTTTCAGCGGCTTTAAAAATTGCAAGAGAAGTATTAAAATGATTTCTTGCTTCCTCTAATCTGGCAACTGTGCTTTCTTCACTTAGATCATCTATAATTTTAATATCTTGAAATGCTTCCACTTCATCGGCTTCTTTACCCCACGAACCTTCTGGCTTTTTTGTGTCTGGAATGATTAATTCTACTTTTTCGTCTGGCTTAGGTTCTATTGCATTTAAGTTAAGATTGGACAAAAAAAATAATAAGAGAATAGTAGAGATCTTTATCATACTTCTATTAACGGAAAAAAACAAACTAAACCTTAGAAATTCAATTTTCTATAGTACTTCTAGAAGTTTCTCTTCTATCATTTGTCGATAAGAATTGTTTGGATATGAGGTTAAGAAACTTAAAAGTTTTGTTTTATAATTTTGAATTGTTTCTAAGATTGAAGATTTTACATTTTTTTTTCGCATCCAATCCAAGATTTGCACTTCGTCTTCCTGTGTTTTGGGTGACTTTTGCACAAGACTAATTATTTGTTTTTTTTCTTTTGAATTACTTTTTTCTAATAAAATAATCAAAGGGTAAGTAAAAAGTCCATTCTGAAAATCTTTGAGAGGAATTTTTCCAGTTTTATCCCTGTCTATGAAGTAATCAATATAATCATCTTTGATTTGAAAAACTTCTCCTAGGGCAATCCCAAATTCATAAAGTTTTTGAATTTTTTGGGAATCTAAATTACAAAGAATTCCAGCTGTTTCTGCTACAGCTCCAAACAGAGATGCCGTTTTTCCAAAAATAATTTTTTTATAAATTTCTATTGTTATTTTTGGATTTTTTTCCCATTCCATTTGAATGAGTTCTCCAACTGCTAAACTGCGAATGACTTGAGTGAATGAAGTCATTAAGCGAGAATCATGAAATTGATTCAAATGATCAATTCCACATGCAAGTAAATAATCCCCAGCAAGAATAGCTGTTTTGTTTCCATATAATTTACCTATAGTAGGTTTTCCTCTTCGTAGTTCTGCTTGATCTATAACATCATCATGAAGTAAACTGGCAGCATGAATGAGTTCTGCAATACTTCCAATATCAATAGAATCTTTGCCTTTATATCCATTGAGAGCCGCTAAAAAATAGTGGGTTAAAGGACGAATTCTTTTTCCACCTGATTGAATTACATGAGCCTTTACTTTTTTTAGGAGAGGTAAATCTTCATGAATAATTTCTTCAAGTTTTGAGTCAAACTTCTGAATAATCAAATGAATTTCTATCTTAGAAGGCATGATATAGACATTCTTTCTTAAATTCTTTCACTTTCAAATGAAATTTATTTAAGAATAATTTATCTTTAAAAAGAGTGCTGAAAAAATATGAATATTATTAAAATGGCTTTTTTGGATTACTCTGGGGGTTCGTAAAACGTAATCGACCTTTCTAAAATACTCCTTCCTTTACGTAAAACTTTTCGTAATTGAGGGACTCTCGCATAATAAGCTGTAGTAAGAACAATGCTATAGGTTCGAAAAGATTTGTCGTTTACGACAGAATCATTTTCTTTTTCGATTTCTAAAAGTCTTACAAACATGAACGTCGCCGAGATCCCTAAAGAATCTGCCCACATTCTTAATTCCAACCAATCCCGATTTTCGGGACGAAATTTCCACTCAATGTAAGATTGCCCTCTTTCTTGATACTGAGTTTTAGGATTTTTAGAAGGTGTAAAGTAGTTCGAATATAGAAGAAATCGATAACGTTTTAACAATATTCCTAAATATTTATCCAAACCACTATGTTTTTGAACTCCACTTTTCATTGTAGAATTCAACCAAGAAGGAATTCTCAGAGTAGAAACAGTTTTTCGTTTTCGTTTAATTTCAAGACTCTGCTTTTGTTCGTTTAAAATAAATCCATATTTCATACAATAGAAGAGTGAACAAATGTTTGAAAGAATGGCAAAAATACGAAAAAGTAAAAATTTTTTAGGGAAATTCTTGTGAACTCTTAAGTTGTGTAGTTGTTACTACAAATTTGGTTATGCTAATTTTTCTTGAACCTCAAAGTAACCGAATCCTTGTTGTGTTACTACAAAAAGAAGTAAATCGATCTGTTCTATTCTTAACACTGTAGTTGTTACTACAAAGATGTAATCTTTTTCAGGTTCACTCAAAAATGAAACAGTAAGTGTATAAAATACTTTATTTATCACACTAAATTTGCTGAAATATATTTATGTATTGAATCAATAACTTTTTGGATTTGTTCTTCCGAATTATAAACATGAGGTGAAAAGCGAATTTTTCCAATTCTATGTGCTGTAATGATGTTTTGTTTTTTCAAATAGCGTACGAGTTCTTGCGAAGAAATTTGATCGTGCCATGCGGTCAAGATTCCAGAGGGTTGAGAGGTTGAATTTGTATTCACTTGAAACCCAAGAGTTTGAAGTTCAATTGAAAGAATTTGAGTGAGCTCCCAAATCCGTTTCATTGCTTTTTCCCAACCAATTTTTTGTAACAAACCTAAACTTGCTTTCCAATAAACCCAATCGTTAAAATTAGCAGTAGAAAATTCATATCTATCTGTTCCTGATTTTAGCTCTTTTTTATAAGGTAGATATTCTTCAGAGTGAACAACAGAATCGGTTCCTTTAAAAATAAGTTTTAATTTTTGAAGTTTGTCTTGGGAAATATATAAACCCCCAACTCCTAAAGGACCTAGTAACCATTTCCAACCAGAAAAAGGCATATAACCAATTTTCATTCGTTTTAAATTTATAGGAATATTTCCTACTCCTTGAGCTCCATCTACAACAAATTCAATCTCCTTTTCTTCGCAAAAACTTCCAATTTCTTGTAAAGGTATAACAAATCCCGTGCACCAATGCACTGCAGAAAGGCTTACTACTTTCGTATTCTTTGTCACGTAACGTGGAAAATTTTGTAAGAATTTTTCCTGATTCTCAAAATTTGGAATAAATCGAATACGAACTCCTTTTTCTTCCCAGTGTTCCCAAGGATAAACATTGCTAGGATATTCATTTTCTAGAAGTAGAATCTCATCATTTTCTTTCAAACTAAGCCCATGAGAAATAAAATTCATTCCTTCTGAAGTATTGTGAACGACAGAAAGTTCGTTTGCGCTACATTCAAGAAGTTTGGCAAGAGTTTCTAGGATATATCTTTTTGTTTCAGAGTATGTTTGAATGGTCGAATAAACTCCTTTTCTAGAATATTCTTCTAGAAACTGAGTTACAGAGTTGACTGCAATTTTAGAGGCGGGGGTAGTTCCACAGTTGTTTAACCAAATGAGTTCTTGGTTTACTGGAAATAAATTTTGGATTTCTTCCCAACTTATGTCATTCATAATAATTTATGAAAATGGATTGAGTATTTGTAGTTCTAACGATTGAAAGTCTTTTACGTTACGCGTCACTAGGATTCTTTTATAATCTAAGGATGTGGCAGCTATAAATGCATCTGCTTGAGAAATTTGTTTGCCTTTTTTTGCTAGTTTAGCTCGAATATCTCCTGCTAATCTAGAAATTTGAATATCAATTGGGATGATAACTGGTGGAATATTTAAAAAGGAGTTCCACCATTCATATAAATAATATTGATATTTTACAGAGGCTTTAGCAACTCCAAATTCAATTTCTTCTATTGTAATTGCACTAATACAGAGTTCATTTAAAGATTCTAGAAATGATAGAACCTTTTGGTTTGGTTTATTACGTGCTAGTTCAGAGATTATATTTGTATCTAAAAGAAAAAGACTCATGTAGGAAAATTTGGTAACTTACGACTTTTTCGTTTCGGAAGATCTAAAGTAAGGGGAAATTTTTTAGCAAGATTTTTGGAAAGCTTTAAGAAGTTTTGTATGCGAATTTTGGGAGAGTTTTCTTGTTCTTGTTTTATAAGATGATTGTAAAACTCTTTACTAATTATAACTCCAATTTCTTTTCCTCTATTAGAGATAAACACTGGATTGTGCTTTGCTATGTTCAAAATTTCAGAAAACTTAGACTTGGCTTCAGAAACGCTATAGTTTGGAAGGGTTTTCATAGTCATCTCCTATAGTCTTTATGACTAAAATATTAGACTATCTTTTTCTAAAAGAAAGTATTTGCAATAAAAATTCTACTGCCTCTAAATTTTTATTTGTATCCCACACATTTTTTCCCCAAACTGTAACTCCATGATTTTCAATGAGAAAAAAAGGAAGATCAAATTTTTCTTGTAAGACCCTTTCTAAAACTTTAGCAATTCTAGAGACATCTCCAAAATTATAAATTACATCCATTTCAAAGTTAGGATTTTCTCGAAAATCTCCGAAGGCTTTTAGGATTTCTAAATTAGGAACTAAAACCTTTTTATGTGGATTTTTGAAAGTAACCCCATATTCTAAAAAACAAGAAGATGGAGTATGCAAGTGAATACAGGCTTTAGCCTCTGTAATGTTTTTATAAACTGCTAAATGAATGGAAGTTTCTGCGCTTGGTTTTTTTCCGTTTGGATTGATTATTTCACCGTTTAAGTTTAATTCTAGAAAATCTTTTTTTTGAAGAAAAGATTTATCTACTCCCGATGCAGTAATCCAAATTGTTTTTGAAGAATGATCAAATACAGATAAGTTTCCTGAAGTGGCATAAAGCCAACCTCGAGAGTAATACAATTTAGAGTATTCAATAAGTTGTTGAATTTCTTCTTTAATCTTCAAGACTAGCTTTTTGATCGACGTAATTAGGAACCCAGCCGGCGGTATCTGTAAAATAACGAACTGCTTTGATTCGTTTCCTATCATCTAAATAAAACCAATGATTAGTGTTCCTTGGAACGGAAATAAAATCAGATTCTGTTACATGAACTAAAAACTTTTCGTTTTTTCCTATAAATCCAAAGTAACCAGAACCATCTAAAATATAACGAACTTCTTCATCAGTGTGGTAATGCACTTTATCAAACTTGGCGAGCATTTCATCTATGTTAGGCACATTAGGATGCAAAACAACTAAATCTCTTGTTTGATAACCAAATTTTTTTTGAAGTTCTAAAAATCGATGGTTGACTGTTTGAAGAAGTTCTTCTTTTTCTTTGTCGCTCAACGTTTCTTTTTTGGTGTAAACAAGAGCCTCTTGGGGAACTTCCCAATGTTCATAATCAATTCCATTTTTCGTTAGGAATTCTTTGACTTCGTCCTCTTTTGTGAGATTGCCAGATTTTTTAATTACAGTAGCCATTTAGATCTCCTATTTATTGACCCTTTCTACATAAGTCAGATCTCTTAAATCAACTTTAATCATATCTCCCTGCTTAACAAATATAGGAACGTTGATTTCTCCACCCGTTTCTACCATGACTTTTTTCATGGCAGTTCCCGCAGTATCTCCCTTAAGACCTTCTTCTGCATAAGTGACTTCCAAAATAGAGAAATTAGGTGGAATCACTCCGATAGGTTTGTCTTCATAAAAAGTAACTTCTACTTGAGTTTCTTCTTTCATGAAAGGAAGAATATCTTCAACATATTCTTTAGGAATAGGGATTTGTTCGTAATCATTTACATCCATGAAGATGATATTATCTCCTTCCTTGTAGCAATATGTCATAGAACGTTTTTCTAATTCTACACTTTCTAATTTTTCAGCAGCTTTGAAAGTTTTTTCAACAGTAGAACCTTTTGTAAGGCTTTTCAGTTTAGTTCTAATAAAGGCACTCCCTTTACCTGGATTTACAAATTCACTTTTTATGACAGAGTAGAGCTCGTTTTCAACTTTTAAAACCATTCCTTTTTTAACTTCCGTAATACCTAAGAGCATTTTAACCTACCTTTGAAATATATTCACAAATTTTTTTAATGCCGAATTCCAAGCAAGGATTTTTGGTTACAACGACCGACACTTTAAAATAAAATTATTTTCAATTTACTATGACTTTAGGTAAATTAGAGTTTAAAGATGTAACAACATCGTAGTTGATTGTATTTGTAAGTTGAGCAATAAAATCAGCAGATAAAAACTCATTTCCACTTTTTCCAATTATTATCACTTCATCTCCAATTTTAACATTTTTAATATGCGTAACGTCAATCATGCTCATGTTCATACAAACCCGACCTACAATAGGAGCTCTCTCTCCGTGAACTAGAACATATCCAAGATTTGAAAGTCTTCTATTGAATCCTTCATAATACCCAACAGGAATCACCGCAATTTTAGAAGGATATACAGTTTTGTATGTAGAACCATATCCTACAAAAGTTCCACTAGGGACATTCTGAAAATGTACAATTCTAGTTTTCCATGTGAGAACAGGTTTTAAACAAAATTCTTTTCCAATCATGCTTAAGGAAAGCCTAGTTTCTATGCTAGGCCAAAGCCCATAAAGAGAAATTCCAATTCTAACCATATCTAAATGAGCATTTTCAAAAAGCATAGTGGAGGCTGAAGCTGACGCGTGACGTAATAAGTTTTTATAACCTAAATTTTCAGCAATTTGGATTGCTTCTAAAAATCGATTTAGTTGAAGCATGGAATAAGAATGTTCTGTAAAATCTTCTGTGCTTGCAAAATGAGTCATGATCCCATCTAAGGGAAGGTTTTTTTTGGATATAGTCTCTAAACTATAAACTAAATTTCTCCCACTTTGTCCCAGTCTAGACATTCCAGTATCTACTTTAAAATGGATTTTAGGACGAGGATTGAGTTGGGAAAGGAATTTTACATCTTCTAATCTAGAAACTACAATCCAAAAATTTTCCCTAGAGAGTTCTTGTTCGTATTTTTGTTTATTAAATATTTCTCCCATAATGAGTATAGGAACACTTGGAAAATGTTTTTGCAGTAAAATAGCTTCTTCAATAGAGTTGACTCCTAAAACATCAATATTTTCACTGACTAGCATATTAGAAATTTCTAATATACCATGTCCATAAGCATTTGATTTTACAATTCCTGCAATTTTGGTTGAGTTACTAACAATATTTCTAAAAGTTTGAAGATTGTTTATTAAAGCACTTTGGGAGATTTCAATCCAAGTAGGGTAAGATTTAAAATGAGATTTATTAAATAATTTTTTTATATTTTGTATGACATTCATAATTTTTTTATCAAATAAATTTTAGTAGCTTTAAGCATTTAAATAAACCAAAATTGCAAAACAAGGTTTTCAGTCAATTTAGCTACAAGTTTCTAAACTACAATTGAATTATTATAAAGTATTGACATTTAAAAAACAATTATAAAGCTTTATAAAAAATTCCTATGGGGGAAAGCTATGCAAAATCAATTTGAGAAAATTGCTCGAATATTAGATTGGGGAATTCTTATAGGTTCAGTGGTTGTGATTTTTGCTTGGCTCATTGGGAAACCTTTGTTTTACTCTACTTCTGAACCAGTAATGTCTATATTTACAGCTATTTCTCTTTTAATACTATCATTTGTGCGTTTGGCAACCAAACGTTTGTATCTCTGGCCATTTACGTTAAGTGTAGCATTTTTACTTATTGTAGCTGGTGGAAATCTTTCTTCTATTATGATGCTTACATCTGCGGCAAAGGTATTTGTTGGTCAGTCTTCTTCTATTGTTATGACTTCTGTTTTTACTTCTATTGCTTTAATTTTATTTTGCACTTATGAACTTTTAGTCTTGGCTAGAAAAACTCCAAAGTCAATTTTTATCATTGATGATATTTTAATTCACTTAGCACTAGTGCCCGGAGCTTTGAGTTTGATTGGATATTTGTATAAGAATCCCACTTACCTAAGTATGGATGCTGACCCTAGAGTTGGAATTTCTTTACTAGAAATGTTTTTTATGGCGGCTCTTGCACTAGCTGTAATACTTTCTAATCCAAACTTATTTTTATGGGAATTTTTAAAGGGTAGCTTAACTAATAAAATTGTTTTTGCAGTTCTTTTTATAAATCAATATGTAGCTCCTTTAGTATATTTATACGTTTCCGATCCTACTGCTTCTCCTAAAAGTGGATTGGGTTTGGAAGTTTTTATTATGTTTGGTGGAGTCATAGCAACGTTAGGTTTTTTGATTCTTCAAGCGTTTCATTTGTTTGATACAGAACAGCCTAGCTCTTAAAAATTTTTATAAAACTCTATGTATTTTGTCTAGTAAGTTTATTAAAATAAAAACATGAAAGTAATTGCAAAACCATTTCTTAAATGGGCTGGAGGAAAAACTCAACTCTTGTCCAAGTTTCGTGAGATTTATCCTAGGGAATTGAAAAAAAATAAAATCCGGTACTATTACGAACCATTTTTAGGAAGTGGGGCTGTTTTTTTTGATATTGCTCAAAACTATAATATAAAATCAGCTTATCTTTATGATGCAAACGAAGAGCTTATTTTAACTTATCGAGTTGTTCAAAAAGATATAACCAAACTTTTAGAGTTTCTAGAACGTTATGAAAAACAGTTTTTAAAACTCAACCCAAAAGATAGAAGAGAGTTTTATTACGCCCAACGTCAAAATTATAACTTACAACGTTTTAATATTGATTATAACAAATATTCAGAGAATTGGATTCCCAGAGCAGCTCAGTTTATATTCTTAAATAA
>CALDSP010000329.1 GCA_937924465.1 uncultured Leptospiraceae bacterium | reverse complement strand
ACTCGTTTGTAATTCCACCATGAGAGAGAGATTCATAAATAGAACGATAAGCATCTTGTAAACTAATATATTTTCCAACAATTGCAATTCTTAGACTTCCTTTTGGATTTTTAATTTTATAAATAATTTCTTCCCATTTGGAAAAGTTAGACTCTCTCAAATCCATCTTTAGGGTTTTTAAGACGACTTCATCTAACTTTTCTTCTTTGTACATTTTAGGAATTTCATAAATAGAATCTTTAATATCTACTGCAGAGATTACACAGTCTTCTTTTACGTTGCAAAAAAGAGAAATTTTCGCCTTCATCTCTTTTGTCATTGGCTCTCGAATTCTACAAACTAAAACATCGGGTTGAATTCCAAGGCTTAAAAGTTCTTTCACTGAATGTTGAGTTGGTTTGGTTTTTGCCTCTCCAGCTGCTGAAATTGTAGGTACTAATGTTAGATGAATAAATAGAGTCCTTTCATTTCCAAACTCATAACGCATTTGACGAATTGCTTCTAAAAAAGGGACGGATTCAATATCTCCAACCGTTCCTCCAATTTCTACAATAATAAAATCGGGATTTTCCTTTTCTAAATTATAAATTCTGTTACGAATTTCATTGGTAATGTGTGGCACGACTTGTACAGTTCTTCCTAAATAGTCTCCTCTTCTTTCTCTTTCAATTACAGCATGATAAATTTGACCTGTAGTAACCGAGTTTCTTCGACTATAGTTGGGACTTGTGAACCGTTCGTAATAGCCTAAGTCTAAATCTGTTTCTGCTCCATCGGAAGTTACATATACTTCTCCATGTTGATACGGACTCATTGTGCCAGGATCAATATTTATGTAAGGATCCATTTTTTGTATAGCTACTGAATAACCTCTTGATTCTAAAAGACATCCTAAGGCTGCTACGGTAACTCCCTTTCCTAAGGAGGAACTCACTCCACCAGTGATGAATATATATTTCGGTTGTTTCAATTTTACTCCTTCTTTAATTTATAATAATTTAAAGCTAAGTTTATGAATGAAAATACGACATACATTTAATTTTCTAGTGACTTGTAAGGATAGTTTTTTATAAGGTAAAAATTATTGGTAGCATAAATGTAACTATGGAACATCAATTTCCAAATAAAAATTTTAGATCCATTTATATTTTATCTTTTTTATCTTTTTTTCTAATTGTTTGGATGATTTTTTACTTTGCTCAAAAGAATTTTGGCGAAGAATCTTTTTCTTTTTCAAAAATTAAATTTTTAGACTTTCCAATTTCTTTTGCTTCTATTGAATCTTACCTTAAACTCAAGATTCGAAATCCTATTGTTCAACTCATTTTTCAATTGCTTATAATTTTAGGATTCTCTCGATTTTTATCAATTTTTTTTCGAAAGATTGGCCAACCTAGTGTTATAGGAGAAATATTTGCTGGAATTTTGCTTGGACCTTCTGGGCTTGGTTTTTTAGCTCCAAAAGTATTTGAATTTGTTTTTCCTGTACAATCTCTAGAAAACTTACATACTTTAAGTCTTTTTGGACTTATTGCTTTTATGTTTGTTTTAGGAATGGAATTTGACATTGGTATTTTTGAATCTAAAATCCGTCATGCAATTTTAATTAGTCATTTAAATATTTTAGTACCTTTCCTTTTAGGAATGGTTCTAGCTTATTTTTTATATAAAGATTTTTCTACTCCTTCTAGTAATTTCATTTCTTTTAGTCTTTTTATTGGAGTTGCGTTGAGTATAACAGCTTTTCCAGTATTGGCAAGAATTGTACAAGAACATAAAATTATAAAAACTCAACTAGGGATTATCTCGATTATTTGTGCAGCAATCAATGACTTTACGGGATGGATTATTCTTGCTGTTGTGATTTCTATTACAACAGCACAGGGAATTTTTTCTGCATTGCTCAGTTTTTTGTCAATTGTGCTATTTGTTTTTTTTATTCTTAAAGTTCTTCAACCATTCTTGACTCGCTTTAGTAAGGTTTATATTACTCAAGAAGTAATCGGAAGAGGGGTTTTAAGTTTTTTGGCATTGATTCTTCTTAGTTCGGCATTTATAACAGAAATTCTAGGGATTCATGCTTTGTTTGGAGCTTTTTTGTCAGGAATTATAATGCCAAATACAGGAGAACTTCGCAAAGTATTAGCAGAAAAGATTGAGGACTTTACTTCCATTTTTTTACTTCCTCTATTTTTTGCATATACGGGACTTCGCACTCAATTGGGTTTACTTTATAGTTGGGATTTAGTTGGAATCACTCTTTTGGTTATATCAGTTGCAAGTTTAGGCAAGATTGGAAGTGGAATGCTTGGAGCTAGATATATAGGAATGAGTTGGAAGGATTCTTTTGGCTTAGGAGTACTCATGAATACTAGAGGACTTGTAGAATTAGTAATTTTAAATATAGGATATGATTTAGGAATTTTATCTCCACAATTATTTACCATCATGGTGATTATGGCTTTAATTAGTACAATACTTACAGGTCCTATTATAAAAATTTTATTTTCAGAGCCACAGAAACTAAAAATACAAAAGCAAGAATACAAACCAAATAATAAAATTTTAATTTCTTTTGGTCCACCTCATTCAGGGGAAGTTTTGTTTAATCTTACAACGCAAATCTTTGGAAATCAGTTTCAGTATAATGCTTTGCACGTAACGTTATTTCCAGAAAGCCTAACAATTGATAGATTTAAAGATATAAAGAAAATTAATTTGGAAGGTATACAAAAAATTTCTAACCAAAAAAAAATTCCTGTAAGAACTATCTTCAGAATGACCAACAAAGTTACAGAAGAAATTATTAGTGTAATTGAAGAAGAAAATCCAGAATATGTTTT
>CALDSP010000328.1 GCA_937924465.1 uncultured Leptospiraceae bacterium | reverse complement strand
AGGACGTTGTGTGCTTGGGTTAATATTGACAAACAACCAACTAGCGGTGGGATCTTTACAATTATAAGCTACGGTGACCCCTCTTCTGACAAAGGATCAGAGCTTATTTACTATGAAGAATCAGGATCTCACTACCTAGCCTTAAGTAAAAATGGAGCCACAGCGTCTAATTTACGTAAAGCGGCTTATAAACTCTCTCTTTATACTTGGACCCATGTTTGCGGACGCTATGATGGAAGTACTGTAAAAATTTATGTCAATGGTAGATACACTTCAACAGATTTAGGTAGCATCACCTTTCAAACCCAAGCTACTAATAGTGATAAATTGGTGATAGGAAGTCAAAGCAACATAGCAAATTATTTCTCTGGAAAAATTGATGAGGTACTCATTTCTAACCATGCCTTAGAGGATACTACCATTCAAGGTCTGGCCTCTCAAATTCTAATAGGTCTTGTAGCTCGCTATGATTTCAACGGAGACTCTCAAGATGTAAGTGGTTATGGAAATCATTTAACAAATTCAGGGGGACCATCCCTGTCTCTAGATAGATTTGGAAATAATAATAGCTCTTATAATTTTAATGGAAGTACTCAATATTTTCACGTAACGTCCACTCCTCTTCCTTTTAGCAGTGACTCAGGGAAAAACACAGTATGTGCTTGGATAAGAGCAAACAATACTGCAGGAGTTAGGTTTGCAGTTTCCTATGGAACTTCTTTTCAACAAGTTTATATTGGTGGAAAAGACTTTGATTTAAGTGGACTTATGAAAGGAGGAAGAACTTTAGATGACTGGAATGCTACAGCAATCCTTCCACCCTTTACTTGGAATCATGTATGCTCGGTATTTGACAACGGAAACACTACTCTCTATCAAAATGGGAAAGTAGTTAAAAATGCTAGCACAGGTTCTTGGAATATTTCTCCTACAGTTTTGAACATAGGACGCTCTACAAGTGCAGATCGGTATTTTGACGGTCAAATTGATGAAGTTGTAATTTATAATCGTGTTTTGACAGGTGAAGAAATTCGTGCCCTAAGTGGCTATCATTATATGCAAGTTTCTACTTGGAACTCTACCGTGGCAAGTAGTAGTTTAAAAGCGGCTTATAGATCAGAAAGAATTAGCAATTTATCAAATGGAGATTCCGTTCCTGGTATAAAAGACCTAAGTGGAAACAATTACAATTTGATTCCAACTGGAACAGTTAAATATTACACAAATCAATTTGGTAACCTAGGAGGAATCTCTTTTGAAACCACAAATGGAAATTTACAAAAAAACAGTGTGACTTTCAACACAAACAACTACACTGTCTTTTCTGTGCAAAGGCTAGGAAGTTCAGATCCAACAGAGAGAGTCATCTTATCTCTAAAAACTCTTTCAGATGAAGTACAAATTCGCACAACGGGAAACCCTAATTATAAAATCAAAATTTGCACTGCAGTTTGTGGAGCCATAACACCAACTAACTTGGTTGACTATGGCTTCATTGTTACAAAACAACAAAACACAACTCAAACAAAATCATACACTAATGGCGGACACTTAAACACAGGAATTTCTCTTTCTTTGCTCACTGGTTCTCCCACACTGACACTTGGAAATAATCATACAACAGATAAAAATTTTGTAGGAAAAATTGGAGAACTGTATTTATGGGATGGAGATCTAAGCTCTTCCAATCCTAATTATTCTGGTTTTTCTGATAGAGAAATTATGGAATGTTTTCTGGCACAAAAAAATCAAATTGTCTTGAATCATTCTTGTCCTTAAAAAGATTGGATTTATGAGTTTGAAATTAGAGTTTCAGGCTTATATCTCTCCTGAAAAGTGGTATGTTTTTCAGTATCCCGACTATTGGGAAATGGAAGTAGTAGAGGGCGTACCTGCTTTTTTTGATCCAAATGGTGTTGGAGCTTTTCTCATTTCTGCCTTTCGAAATATACAAGGAGAATACAACTTAACAGAAGAAATGCGCCGTTTTCTAAAACTTCACAAAATTACTTATGATCCAAAAAAAATTGCAAATTTTGAAAAAGTAGAAGGTACAAAAGTCCAGGCTTGTGAATTTATTTCTGAAGGTAGATTTTGGCTTGTTTATATGCTTTCTAATGGGAACAAACTTCTTGTTTGCACGTACAACAGTGATGAGATTCCCGACAAAGAGCTTTCAGAAATTCTCACACAAATGATTTCTTCTATAAAGTTTTTAAACTTAGATTAAAATACCACTTTCACCTAATGTAAAAAGTATTTAAAATTATAATCTTACTAAGATTCCCATTTCTTTCATACTTTGTTTTACATCTAAAATACTATGTTCAGAAAAATGAAAAATACTTGCAGCAAGAACAGCATCTGCACCTCCTCGTAAGATTGCCTCTACTAAATGTTCTGCATTTCCTGCCCCACCACTTGCAATCACCGGGATTTCTAGCTTAGAAGTAACTTGTTGAAGTAAAGAAATATCATAGCCTTCTTTTGTTCCATCCCTATCCATAGAAGTAAGGAGAATTTCCCCCGCTCCCATTTCCGTTGCTTCCTCTGCCCATTCTACAGCATCTCTACCCGTTTCTGTTCTGCCACCATGCAAATACACTTCATAACGATTTCTTTCTTTATTAAACTTAGCATCAATTGCACACACAATACACTGCGAACCAAAAATCTCACTAGCTTCTTTGAGTAGTTTAGGATTTTGAAAAGCAGCTGTATTTATGGAAACCTTATCTGCACCACGAATCAAAACTTCTCTTACATCTTCAACGGAACGAATTCCTCCACCAACTGTAAAGGGAATAAAAATCTGTTGCGCAACGTCCTCCACCAAGTGAAATAAAATTTCTCTCTTATCACTTGATGCTGTTATATCCAAAAAGCAAAGTTCATCGGCAAAATTTTCTTCGTAGATTTTAGCACATTCTACTGGATCTCCTGCATCTCGTAAATTTACAAATTGTACTCCCTTTACAACGCGTCCATCTTTTATGTCTAAACAAGGAATTACTCTTTTGGTGAGTTCATTCATATTGTTTTAGGAAATTCAATTTTCATAAAATCCCATTCACCCAACGTCTGTGAAAACTTGAGTAACTTACCTTCCTCAAATGCCTTTGCTGTAATTTGTAAGCCAATAGGAAGTCCTTTGGAATCACATCCGGCTGGAATGCTAATAGCGGGAAGTCCAGCTAAATTTACGCTAGAGTTCATAATATCGGCTTTATACATTTGTACCGGATCTTGAGTTTTCTCTCCTATTTTAAACGCAGTAGTTGGGGAAGTAGGTTGTAAAATAAAGTCTACAATTTGAAAAAATTCTTCATATTTCTTTCGAATTGCTGCACGAGCTTTTTGAGCTTTTCCATAAAAAGCATCGTAATAACCAGAAGAAAGGGAAAAAGTACCTAAAAGAATTCTTCGTTTTACTTCTTTTCCAAAACCTTGAGAACGAGATTCAACATACAAATCTTCTAGTTTACCAGTAGTGTCAACTCTGAGTCCATAACGAATTCCATCAAAACGAGATAAATTAGAAGAACATTCTGCAGTTGCAATGATATAATAAACAGGAATAGAATATTTAAAAAGAGAAAAATCTAATTCAAGGATTGTGGCACCATAAGATTTCAATTCATCAACAATTTTATAAAACCGAGCATTGACATCTGGCTCCCAATCCGCCCCTTCTCCTTTCATGATTCCTATTTTTAAATTTTTTAAATCAATATCTTGGGGTATTTCTAGACGTTGAGTGCTAAGAGAAGTAGAATCATTTTCATCTCTACCGCGAATTATCTCAAGTACATCTATAATTCCATAAATATCATTTGCCATAGGACCAATCTGATCTAAGCTAGAAGCATAAGCCACAAGTCCATAACGAGATACACTTCCATAAGTAGGCTTAAGTCCATACACTCCACACAAAGAAGCAGGTTGACGAATGGAACCCCCAGTATCCGAGCCCAAAGCAAGTGGAAGCATGGAAGAAGCTAAAGCAGCAGCCGAGCCTCCACTAGAACCTCCAGGAATTCTTTCTAAATTGAATGGATTTTTTGTAATTTGAAAAGCTGAATTTTCGGTGGAAGAACCCATAGCAAATTCATCCATGTTTAAACCTGGAAAAAGCACAAAACCTTTTTCTAAGAGTTTTTGGATTACAGTAGCATTATAAGGTGAAACATAGTTTTCTAGAATTTTAGAGGCGCAACTTGTACGAATTCCTTTTATACAAATATTGTCTTTAATGCCTATAGGAATTCCATCCCATTCGGAAAGTAAAGTTCCATTGGCTCTTCTTTTGTCAGACTCATTTGCTTGTTGTAAAATAAATTCTTCATTCAAAAACAAGAAAGCTTGGATCTTAGAGTCTACTTCTTTAATTCTTTGTAAGTAAGCTTTAGAGATTTCTGTAGCAGAAATTTGTTTGTTATTTAATAAATTTTTTATTGATTTATATTTTTCAAAGATCATGTTTCAATTACCTTAGGTACAACTATATACCCATTTTCAAATTTAGGAGCGAGTTTAGCTATTTCGTCACGACTAAGGGATTCTCCTATTTGATCTTCCCGAGTAAAATTTTCATGATAGGGATATAAATCCATTTCTTGAATATGGCTTACATTTATTTCTTTTACATGTTCTACATATTCCATGATTTTATTAAAATCAGAAAGCATAGAATCCATTTCAGATTCATGAATTATAAGCCTAGATAAATAAGCAATTTCTTGTAATGTTTTAGCGTCCACACCACCAAAATTTTAGAAAAGCAAAGAAAGGCAATCGTTTTTAAATTCTTTCTAATTCAACTCTTTTTGAAATTCTAAATTTACTTCAATCCCAAGAATTTTATAAATAGCAGGGACAATATCGCAAAGAGAATGAATTTGTTTTTCTAAATCTTTAGAATATTTGCCATATAATACAGTAGGAACTAAATTGAAAGTATGCACGTCAGTGGATAAATCTTCTAAATTTCCATGATCAGAACTAATAATTAATTGTTCTTTTGTTTCATCCATTTCCGATAGAATTCCATCTATGAAAGCTTCAACGTCAAGTATTATTCTCTCAGCAAGATTCCAATCCATAGAATGCCCAATCTTATCTGTTAAAAAGTACTCGTATAACGTAAGATCATTTTCTCTTGCTAGTTGCACAGCAAGCCGACCCATCTCATAAGGATTTCTTTCTTGCATAAGTTCATGATTAGAAGGCAAAAAATCTTTTGCAAACTGCTTTAAAAAAAAATGGGTAATATCCATAAAAATCCCTCTTTTATTTGCTAAGTCTTCAAAAGTTTTTAACGGGACGTTAGACGCCATTTGAACTAAAGTAGATGCAGATAAATGTCTTTTATTCTTGTTTAAATTTTCAAAGAAGGGTGGACTATAACAATTTAAAAAACTTCCTCTTTTATGATTTTCTTCTAAAATCTTAATGACAGAAAACTTAGAAATAATTTTTTTTAAAGTATAAGAAGGATATCCACTCACGTGACGTCCTAAAATAGAGGGAGCGTTAATTCCAGTCCATAAGGCAGTTTGTCCTGTAGCACTTTGAGGAAGACCATTTATTCCCATTTGGGCATCAGTAAGATGGTAAATTGCTTTATTTAAAGGATGTTTACTAGGAAGTGACCTCTCTGCAAGAGGCAGAAAAAATCCTTTTGCGTAACGTGCAAAAGGATTTATAGAGGGATCATTTTTTCCAAAACCAATCCCATCTAAAAAAATGTATAAAAGCATATCTACATACTATTCTTTTTTCTTAGCAAACTCATCAAATTCTTCCATACTCATAAATAAATCTGCCTTTTCTTGTAGATTGCTATTTGATATAATTAGACCCATGTATTTACCTGCAACAATCCCAATTCGCTTTGCACCAAAGAGTTGTAATAGTCTTTCTAAAATCACAACCTCTTCAGGAACCATGTTTGGCACGTTACGTAAATCAACACAAATTTTATCTCCACTAATAGCTTTCAGCACAGGGGCAGTTAAAACATTTTTAATTTCTGGTAGCACGTAACGTGCAAGACTAGAATTAAAAACAATTGCTGTTCTATTAAAAGAACGTTGTACTTCTATGTGCTTAGAGCTTACCTTTTGAGATTTATTTTGATGGAGTGCTTCATTGATTTTGCTTTCTAATTCTTTAACTTGAATTGGTTTAACCAAAAAGTCTGTAAAACCTAATCTTTTATAAGTAATTGGAAAGTTAGGATCCTTTTTGGATAACATAGCAATCACAGGAATATCTCTCGTAGATTGATCTTGCTTGAGTTTTCGAATGTAATTGGTAAATGGTTTTTCATTTGGTTCATAAGCCATCACTACAACGCTAGGACGAGCAGAACGAACATATTCTTCCACTCTATCAAAAAAATTAATTACCACTGATTTTTGTTTTAAGTTTGAAAGATTTTTTTTAAGTTCTTCTTCTGACTCTTTGTTGATTTCTATCCCTACAATTAGATCCATTTTTCCTACTTTTTTACAGGGCTTCCAAACCCAATAAATTCACTGTTTATAACACAATTTCCCTTAGAATCTTTCACACAACCCATTTTCTGGTTTGGGTCAAAACTATAAATATCTACCCCACCACGAAGAACCCTTTCTCCTTTTCCAAAAGTATTTGCTCCACCCGCTTTCATAATCCCTTCAGAATTTTTTCCAAGATAAATCATAACGTGACTGACAGGAGGATTTCTGTCTTTAGGAATATCTGTGTGAGTATTGACCCAAAATAATAAATCTCCCGTTTTGAGTTGTTTTCTAAGTTTGACCAAATCAATCTTTCCATCTTCACTTTTAGGAGGAGATTGGAAGTTTCCCAAATTTTTTACATAAAGATATTGTTCAAAGGAACTTCTAGGAAGTTGAATTCCAAACAAGGTTTTGTAAATATATTGAACAGTCCCCGAACAATCCATCCGAATGCTTTCTTTGGAGTTTGGAGGTGTCCAAATTTGTCCATACTTAATATCATAAAGAGATAATTCCCGAATCTTATTACGTATGATTTCTTTTTCATTTCGAGTAAAACAAAACACATAGGAAGTAAATAAAAGAATGGGAAATAAAAATTTATAATTCATGGTTTTTCCAAAAATCACTTTGGCAAAAGTTGTATTTTTTCAATTGAGTTTTGGCAAGCAAAATTTAAGAAAAATAAAAAAGTTCGACAAATAAATTGTAGCCAAAATTTATTTTTCAATAGTCTTAAATTGTATGAAGCCAAGTAGTTTAAAACGAACTTTCAGCTTACTTTTTTTCCTATTACTTTTTGGTTCGGTTTACTCTGAAAATCTCACTACCGATAATGAACTCGCAAAAAACATTCGAGCTAGAATTCTTGAAGACGGTTTCTCTATAGAAATCACATGGACCCCACCAGAAGCAGAGGGAGAAATTATTGTTGGTCGTTCCAAAGAAAGAATTGACACTCCTGAAAAGTTATACTATGCAGATTCTCTTGGACGTTTTCCAAATAGGGGAGAGAACAAGTTAAGTTCATTAAAGGACATGAATCTAAAACCCGGTGTATACTACTATGCTGTTGCAATGGTAAGCAGAATTAAAAAGAGAGATGTTATACTTGTTCCCAATCAAAACTATACTTACGATCCCATTGATATAGGCCAGCCTGTACAAATCATTAAACTTGGAAAAAATGAAATTCTTCCCTATGCACACGACAACACAAAAAGTGTAAGTGATATTGAAGTAAAAACCTATAAAGACTACAATCAAGTTCGTTGGGTGCATCCTCTCAATGCAGAGAATACAAAACCTACTTACTACCTTTATCGTTCAGAAGAGCCTTTATCTTCTATTCCACTTATGAAACAAGCAAAGAAAATTGTAGAAGTTAAATATCCCGATAACTTCTATGTAGATAAAGACATAGAGCAAGGAAAAATTTATTATTATGGGGTCTCTGTTTTCATACAAGGGGAAGAGTTTATTCCATTAGTAGAACACAAATCTTTCATTCGAACAGCGTATTCAATTTCACCAATTGAAACCAAAAATCCTACTGAAACAACAGTTAACAAAGACAACCAAGCTTGCGTTATTCCACAAGAAATTCGAGTAGAAAAAAGTAATGTATTAGAGGTTGCAAAACAAGAAATTAAAGAAGGATCCAAAAAAGAGGTTCCTGTTAAGGAAATTGTCATAAAATCTAATGTAGAAAGTAAACCAAACCAAAAACAATCTAAACTAGAAGAGTCTCATGTACAAGACATTAACTTTGAATTTCGAGGAGAAGGAATCTTTTTAACATGGGCGGCTCCTAATGATGCTATACCTTATGCGACTTTGTATTCGATTTATTTGTTTTATAATTTTCCTAAAAATCCAGAAAAACTCATAGAACAAGGGAAAGCAATTAAGCTTGGAGAAGTAATTCATCCCGATATGAGTTTTAGTATTCCAAAAATTGACAGAAAACGAGCTGTGTATATTGCCGTGAGTGTAAAACATGGAAACGATAAAGAACTAATGAATTTTGTTTTGGAAGAATCCTTATTAAAAATAGAACCCGAGAAAGAAAATTTAGTCAAAGAGGAACCAAAATTTTCTTACGATGAAAATGAATCTAAGAAAATAAATAAAGAAGAAAATACAAACTTAACTGCAGAGCCTAATAAGAATGAAGATTTACAAAAATCGAAAAAAAATTCTAACATTCTAGAATTTGAACAAATCATGCAAGAGTATAAAAAGAAAAAATATGAAAAAGCAAAAAACCTTTTCGATAAATTTGCACAAAAAGAGCAAATTCCTGAAATCAAGGCAAAGGCTTTGTTTTATTCTGCTTTGTGTGATTATAACTTAGGAAATTATGAAAAATCATTAAATAAATTACTTCAAAAAGATTTAAGAGATTTTTACGATTCAGAAAGAGTTGACTTTTACATCAATCGATGCATAGAAAGAAAGTAAGTAAGAAATTTCCTCAAAATCAAAATGCTAGAAGTTTCTGAAGATATTGAAAAAGCAGCTTATTTTATTCAAAAGGGAAAATTAGTTCTTTTTCCAACAGAAACTGTCTATGGACTGGGAGCAAGTTCTTGGAATAGAAATTCTTGTTTAAAAATTTATGAAGTAAAAAAACGTCCTAAAGACAATCCTTTTATTATTCACGTTGGGCGCGTAGAAGATATTTTTGAGCTTGGAATCATAAATCCAAAATATGAAGCCTTTATATACAAGTTTAGTCCGGGACCGATTAGCTTTATTGTTGAAAAGAGAAAAGAAAATTTATTTTCATCAAACCTTCCTACTATTGGAATTCGAGTTCCATCTATCTTCAAAATACAAGATTTTTTAAAATTAGCAGGTCCTGTCTCTGCCCCATCTGCCAATTTATCTGGAAAGCCTTCTATTACAAAAAGAGAATACTTATTCGAAACTTTTCAAAATACCGTTGATTTTCTTTTACTTGGAGAAGAACCAGAGATTGGAATAGAATCTACAGTAATAGATATTTCGAAAGACATTCCTATTTTATTGAGACCGGGAAAAATTTCATCAGAAGAGATAAAAAAAATTTTACCAGACTTACAAGTTATTTCCAAAAAATTTCTTACTCCAATGAGTCCAGGAATAAAATATAAACATTATGCACCAGACTGTTTAGTAAAATGGTATGAAGGAGAGAAATTATCAATATTAGAAAATTCTTATTTAGGTTTTTCTAATATACCGTCTGCTTATTCTATTCAAGTAAAAGATAATTTAGAATACATGAAAAACCTTTATTCTTTTTTTATTGAAAGTGATAAACGAAAAGTAAAAGTTGCTTATTGTGAAAAACCCATTCCAGACTTTTTTTCAGAAAGCCTTATAAATAGAATAGAAAAAGCTATTTTGAAATAATGGTCTAAATTTACAAATTAGAAAATACTAAACAATTCATAATTCTAGGAGCAAAATGCCCCTAGAAACTTCAATTTGTTTTACCTTTCCGGTGCAAGACCCCAAACCTCAGGTGATCTCCAAAGGCTTGATTGAATTAGTTCCCTCATCCAAATAAACTCTTTTGGAAGTTTATCATACAGTTTAGAAAAAAGCTCTTCATGGGAAAGAATTTCTTTTTTCCAAAGCTCACTGTTTACTTCCATTAATTTGTTAAACTGTTCTCTAGAAAATTCTAATCCATCCCAATCAATGTCTTCATACTTTGGAACCCAGCCAATAGGAGACTCAACTCCATAACCTCTACCATTTACCCTATCCACAACCCATGTTAGAACACGCATGTTCTCACCGAACCCTGGCCATAGAAATTTTCCATTTTCATCTTTTCGAAACCAATTCACACCAAAGATTCGAGGAGGGTTGGAAATTTTGCGACCAAAATTTAACCAATGGTTAAAATAATCTCCCGCGTGATAACCCATAAAGGGTAGCATAGCAAAAGGATCGCGGCGGACAACTCCTTGCTGACCAAATGCTGCTGCTGTTGTCTCTGAACCCATAGTCGCTGCTAAATAAACTCCAAAGTTCCAGTTGAATGATTGATACACTAAAGGAACCGTGGTTGGTCTTCTTCCACCAAATATAATCGCAGAAATAGGCACACCTGCAGGATCTTCCCAAGCAGGATCAATAGAAGGACACTGCGAAGCTGGAGCCGTAAAACGGGCATTTGGGTGAGCAGCAGGTTTTCCACTATTTTTGTCATATGGTTTGCCAGTCCAATCAATTAAACCATCTGGAATTTCCTTTGTCAAATCTTCCCACCAAACGTCTCCATCAGGAGTGAGAGCAACATTTGTAAAAATAGTATTTTTTTGAATAGTAGCCATTGCATTGGGATTAGTTTCCCAGTTTGTTCCGGGAGCCACTCCAAAAAATCCAGATTCAGGATTGATTGCTCTTAAAACTCCATGGTCATCTAATTTTAACCAAGCAATGTCATCCCCTACAGTAGTGACTTTCCAACCTTTTTGTTCAAAATTCTTTGGAGGAATCAGCATAGCCAGGTTTGTTTTTCCACATTGAGAAGGGAAAGCAGCTGTAATATAAGTTTTTTGTCCTTTTGGATCTTGAATTCCCAAAATAAGCATATGTTCTGCTAGCCAGCCTTGATCCCTTGCCATAGCAGAGGCAATTCGTAGAGCAAAGCATTTCTTTCCAAGTAAAGCATTTCCTCCGTAGCCAGAGCCATAAGACATGATTGTATTTTCTTCAGGAAAATGGCAAATGTATTTAGTAGTAGGATTACAAGGCCAAGGAACATCTTTCTGACCGGGTTTTAGCGGTGCACCAATAGAATGAAGAGCTTTTACAAAATCCCCATCTCCTAAATAATCGAAAACCTGCTTACCCATGCGTGTCATGATTTTCATGTTTACAACCACATAGGCAGAGTCGGTAATTTGCACTCCAATTTGAGAGATAGGTGAACCCAAGGGTCCCATACTAAAAGGAATCACATACAAAGTGCGACCTTGCATGCATCCATCATACAAACCAAAAAGAATTCTTTTCATTTCATTGGGTTCAATCCAATTGTTTGTAGGCCCTGCATCTTCTTTGCGGCGAGAATTGATGAAAGTTTTCTCTTCTACCCTTGCTACATCAGAAGGATCAGAAAAAGCAAGAAAGCAACCCGGCTTTTTTTCCGGATTGAGTCTTTTAAAAGTTCCAGCTTGGACTAATTCTTCACAAAGTCTATCGTATTCTTCTTGAGTTCCATCACACCAATAAATTTTATCTGGTTTGCAAAGCTCAGAGGTTTCCTTAATCCAATTGATCAATTTCTGATTTTTCACATAGGATGGGACGTTTAATTCCATTTATAACTCCTTTACAGTCGT
>CALDSP010000327.1 GCA_937924465.1 uncultured Leptospiraceae bacterium | reverse complement strand
ATTAGAAAAAAGTTTTCCTAGAGGTTTAATGACCGTTTGAAACTCACCTAGTAATTCATCTACTAAAAGACAAATTTCCTTTTGCATGTTTCTTACTACTAGGATATTTTTTCTTTTCTTAGTCTTAGTTTGAGTTTTTGTATTTGTAAAGATTTCACTAAGTTGTAGAAGTGGAAAAATTTGTTCTCTTAAACTTATTATTTCATTGTTTTGAATCAGCATTTCCTGTCCAAACTCTACGCACTCTACAAGATTTTCTAAAGGTATTACAAAATATGCATCTTCTACTTTAAATAAAAATCCATCAATAATAGATAGAGTCAATGGAAGTCGAATTTGCACTTTGGAACCCTTATTTTCTTCAGAAAAAATAGAAACATTTCCTCGAATAGATTCAATATTTTTTAAAACAACATCCATCCCTACACCTCGACCAGAAATATTTGTTACACTTTCGGCAGTAGAAAAACCGGGATGAAAAACAAACTGATAAATTTCAGAGTCGGAATATTCTTTTCCTTCAATTAGTAAATTTTTTTCTTTTGCTTTTTGGAAAATTTTTTCTTTATTAAATCCACGTCCGTCGTCAATCACCTCAATGATGACAAAACCAGTTTCTTGATAAGCATTTAAATGCAAGAGCCCTATTTCTGATTTACCTTTTTCTAATCTTTCTTGTGTTGTTTCTAACCCATGATCTAAAGCATTTCGTATTAAATGAGTAAGAGGATCTACAATTTTACTAGCAATAACTTTATCAAGTTCTGTTTCAGCTCCAGAGATTTGGAATTCTACTTTTTTTCCTATTTGGTTAGAAAGCTCTCTTACCATTCTTTGGAATCGAACAAAGGTTTCTGAAATAGGAACCATTCTAAGAGAAAGACTAGTATCTCGAAGTTCTGAAACTAAACGAGTTAAACTATAGGACAACTCTTGTAGTTCTTCATTTTCAGTGTTTGAAGAAATTTGAGTAAGTCTTGAAATTCCAATTACAAGTTCTCCTACTAAGTTCATGAGACTATCTAATTTACTTGAGTCAACCTTTATTGATTTTGACTCACCTGTTGGTTCAAACTTAGAAATAGATTCTAATCCTTGGAATTGCTTTGTTTCTTCATGAACTTCAGTGTATGCGGATTGTGAAGTTATTGATTTGACTTGAGACTTAGAGCTTTCTTCTTGATTCGAAACATCTTTTTGGAATGAAAAAGAGAGGTCTTGTTTTTTTTCTAATTTATAGAAGTTTTGAGTTGAGGTCTGGGTAAGATTAGGCAATTCCTTTTGTAGTTTATGCAATTCAAAAATACTTTTTAGTTCTTCTTTTGTGATGGCTCCCATATAAAGGAGAATACGTATCAAACGGAGTTTGCGTTCGTTTAATGAGTTCAAATAATCTAACAAATCTTGTGGAGTTCTATTTGGAGGAAAAATTCGCACTTCCGCTGCATTTGATATAAACTCAAAAGCATCTTTTAAAAAATCAAAATTTTCTTGTGTTTTATACAAAATTTCTAATCCAAAATAACATTCGTCTTCTTTTATAAATTTTAAAGTTGGGACGTTATGCGTCAGGGTGAATAAATTTTCTATTGTTCCATATTTTTGTAAATATTTTAATGAAGAAAAAGGATCTAATCCATTTTTAAAAAGATCTTTATTAAATCGAATGGAAATATACCAAAAATTATTTTTGTAAGATTCATTTTTTGAAAGACTCTCTGCCTTTAAAATTTCTTGAACAGTCTCTGGAGACCTAAGGATCTCTTGTTTAGCAATTTCTATAGCTTCTTCATTCACAGGAGGAGGTTCTAAAGGTAAAATTTTTCTTAAATATGTTTGTAGTTGTATTTCACACTCTTGGGCTCTTTTTTCTAAATTTGGATTATTGATTTGATTAGTTGCAATGTCTTCAATTAATTCAGAAACTATATCTCTTGCATTTAAGAAAAGAGAGATTAGGCTTTTATCTAGGTTTAGGCGTTTACTTCGTATTTCCTCTAAAACTGACTCAAATTCATGGGTAAATTTTACAATTCTTTCAAATCCAAAAATTCCCGAAGATCCCTTAATTGTATGAATGCAACGAAAAAGTTCATCTAGCTCAAGTTGAGAAGGTGTTGGTGTGGACTCAAGGGCAATTAAGACTGTCTCCATTCTTTGAAGGAGATCTGTTGCTTCCGTAAAATAAACTTCTAGAATTTCTTCTAAATTCATGTTTTTAAAAACTTAGGCAGTTTTTTTAATCCATAACGAAATTGATATTTTTCTTTTTCTTTGGAAGAAATAGAAATTTTATCCTCAAAAAATCTAATGAGCCCATAAAGATCTAAATATTCAATTAACTTAGGAGAATGTTTAATAATTGTAAATTTTTTATTTTCTGAAATAAAAAGTTTTTTTGTAGAAATTAAAATTTGCAAACCTGCACTATCAATTTGATTTACTTTACTAAAATCAGCTTTTAAAGTTTCAATTTCTGGAATTTTTTCTAAAATGCAATCTTTCCATTTGCTAATGGAGTAAACAACAAAACTTCCTTCTAATTCTAATTGTCCTTGTTTTCCAATTTGTTTATAATGCAAGTTTAAGTTCATAGCTAGGAGATTAGTTTTTCCAAAGCTTTTAAAAGTTGAGAGGGTTGAAATGGTTTTACAAGCCAAGCTTTAGCTCCAATTTCAAGACCTCTTAGTTTTTTTTCTTCTTGGGATTCTGTAGTAAGCATGATGATAGGAATATAACGAACAGACTCGGTAGCTCTTACTTTTTCTACAAAAGTCAATCCATCCATATTAGGCATATTTACATCGCAAACAACAATATCGTATTTCTCGCTCGTGAGTTTTTGGTACCCCTCTATTCCATCCGCCGCTTCCCCAACCTCATAGCCTGCATTCTTTAGGTTAAGAGCTACAAGTTTGCGAAACACGGAGGAATCATCTATAACTAAAACTTTTTTATTCAAGTTTTCCCCTTAATTTAATATCGGTAAGTTGACTTGAGCTACTAAAAATCTTTTTGTTTGATTTTCATAATTCATAAATTCTTCATTTAAGATAAATTCCCCTTTGTGTTGTGTAACAATATACTCAATAGCAGTCAGTCCTAAACCCAAACCATATTTTAAAATTCTAATATTCTCTTCCCCGGGTGGAGAGAATCGAATGAAAGGTTCTTTTGCAAACCTTCCCATTTCTTTGTTAATATTTGTATGTAATTGATTATGAATTTGATTTTTGACTTGAATAATTAGATTGCTATTTTTTATAATAATATCAAGATTTATTTCTGAATCTAACTGAGAATATTTAATTGTATTGATAAGTAATTCTTCAATGACTAATAAAATTTTTTCTTTATTAGCCAAAATTTTAGGATTAAACTGGCTAGGGTTATACACTAAGTTGAGTTTTTTTTCTTTAAAAAAAGAAGATAATTTTTCAATTATCTCTGAAATATTTTGAGTAATGCTTTCAAAAAAAATTTCTTCTAAAAGCAATTCATTTTCTAATAAACCAACTATTTCCTGAAGACCATCTAGAAGAGCTCTACAATATTCATTATTTTTTACTAAAGCATCAAAAATGTTTTTATTTATTAAGTAAAATTCACCCGATTCTTGTTTCATTTGATTTAACATATCTATGATAGTAACTGCTGTTCCAAAACCAGGTCCTTGAGAAAGAGAGGTAGCTAAACTGCATATAGACTCTTTATGAATTGCAAATTTAGAATGAAGATCTTGTATATGTTGGGTTTGGTTAGTTTTCTTTTCCAAAAATTTCTCCTTTTTTTGAGAGTTAAGAATCTTGAATTGATTGAAAAAGTAAAGAAAAATTGAGTTATTCAAAGCAATTAAAATTGAAAGTAAATAAAGGGAGTTACATTTTCATTTGTAAATAAAGACATAATTAAAATAAGCAAAGCTAGACAGCAAAATTCAAGCCAAAAAGGTAGACTGATTTGTCTACCTTTTTCATAAAGAAAATACCCACTTATATGTCCAATTCCGACTACTAAAATTGCAAAAATTCCTGTTCTTAACATATAAGGACGCAATGCGCCATTACTCAAAGAAAACATATTTTGAAGCATAATCCATTCTTTTTCTAAAGATTCAGCACGAAACATGGTTCCAATAAAAACAAATCCAAAGAAGGTTAGAAAGGGAAAAAAAATATTCATCCAATTTGGAAAAAATTTTCCTTTTCGTTCTTGGTATTTATGAAAGCTACTTTCTACAGCTAGGATGATTCCTTGAATTCCACCCCAAATTACAAAGGTCCAATTTGCTCCATGCCAAAGTCCAGCTAGTAACATGGTAAAAAATAAATTAAACTTATGTCTCCACTCTCCTAAGCGACTTCCTCCCAAACTAAAATAAACATATTCTCTTAGCCAACTAGAAAGAGAAATATGCCATCTTCTCCAAAGTTCTGTAAAATTATTTCCCAAGAAAGGCATGCGAAAGTTTTCAGGAAGCTCATATCCTAGTAACAAAGCAGAACCATAAGCCATATCAGAATAACCACTAAAATCACAATAAATTTGTATTATAAATAAAGTGGCTCCAAACCAAGAGGCAAAGGTTCCGTAATTTTCGGGATTGTGAAAAATTATATCTACAATGGGGGCAATATTATCGGAAATAATAACTTTTTTAAAATAGCCCATTGTGAAATAGCGAATGGCAACTCGAAACGGGACATTTTCTAAATAAACTTCTTTGTAAAGTTGAGGTAGGAAATCTTTTGCAACTACAATAGGACCTGCTACAAGTTGGGGAAAAAAAGAAACGTAAAGTGCAAATTTAAGAAAACTCTTTTCAACAGGAATTTTCCCTCTATAGACATCAATAGTGTAACTCATGGATTGAAAGGTGAAAAAAGAAATTCCTACAGGTAAGACAATTTTTAGTTCTGGGAGTAGGACTTTCAAACCAAAAAAGGTAAATAACCAATTTAAGTTTTCAGAGAAAAAATTATAATATTTAAAAAAACCTAATATGCAAACAAGATTTAAAAAAATACTTCCAAACAAAAAAAGTTTTTTCTTTTTGTGTTCTGTTGTTT
>CALDSP010000326.1 GCA_937924465.1 uncultured Leptospiraceae bacterium | reverse complement strand
AAAGTTTAATTCAAGAACTTACTCAAGAGTTAAACTTATATAAAATACATATAACAATTGGATTAAAAAAAGAGTACAATAGAAAACATTTCTTTACTGAAGATTCTTTAAATTCACTGCTAAAAGAAAAACTTCCTTTTGAGTGTGATCGAATTATGGCTTTGTTTCCAAGAAATATTTTTGACTTTTTATTAGCTATTCCACTACCAGAAATTTTAGGAGTAGTAGAAACTTATACTCGCACAAGAGGTCTAGTTTATGCTGATTATTTCACTCCAAACATTTTATTGGGGGCAACCCCTGCTAAAACCTTTATTCATGAAACTTATCATATGCTTGGTTGTGACCATGCTCTTATTATGAATGAATGTTATTTGAGAATTCAAAAAGCCAAACAGTTAAATTCAAGAGGTGAATTTTTTCCGAGTTTTGGAGAAAATGAAGAAATTATTTTTCTTAGTCATGAAGAAGTAAACCGAGTATTCTTTTCTAGAGAATAAAAATATCCCAACAAGTAAAGAAAATCGTTTCTCATTTTGTAAAAAAACTTGTCGATAATAAAACAAATAAAGAGGATTTAATTTTGAAAATTGGTGTAATTGGTGCAGGAAGTTTTGGTACCTCACTTGCAAGTTTACTGGCAGACAAGGGCTATGAAGTGCTCATGTGGACTCGCTCCAAAGAGCAAGAAAAAGGAATCAATGAAGAACACAAAAATATAAAACACCTCTCTCATTTAAGACTTCCAACAAATTTAAAAGCCTCCATTCATTTAGAGGAGGTAGTGCAAGGAAAAGATTTAATTCTTTCCGCTCCTCCTTCTCACGTACTTGCTGAAATTCTTCACAATATAAAAGATCTCATTCCCGAAAACATTCCAATCGTTTCTGCTACAAAGGGAATTGAAAATGACACTTTGCGTTTGGTTTCCGATATTTTTGAAGAGATTCTTCCAGAACGATTTCATCCAAATTTGTGTTTTCTTTCAGGGCCAAGTTTTGCAAAAGAAATTGTAGAACGGGTTCCTACTGCAGTGAGTATTGCTTCTAAAAATCAATTCACTGCCAAAAAAGTCCAAGAAATTTTTAGTTTTACTTATTTTCGAACTTATTGGACATGGGACGTAATTGGAATTGAACTAGGGGGCTCTTTAAAAAATGTAATTGCGATTGCATCAGGAGTGAGTGATGGATTGGGTCTTGGGCAGAATGCTAGGGCAGCTCTTATTACAAGAGGATTAAATGAAATTACAAGATTAGGTGTGAAAATGGGAGCAGATGCAATTACTTTTCTTGGACTTGCAGGACTTGGAGATTTAGTTCTAACTTGCTGTGGGGATTTATCTCGAAATAGAACAGTAGGAATGAAATTAGGGCAGGGAAAAAAATTATCTCAAATTTTAGAAGAAATGAATGAAGTTGCAGAAGGTGTGAAGACATCAAAAAGTGCTTATCAATTATCTAAAAAATTAAATGTAGAAATGCCAATCACAGAGGAAGTTTATAAAATGTTGTATGAAGACAAATCTCCAAGAGACGTAATTAAAGACCTAATGAGTCGGGACTTAAAAAAAGAGGGGTTATACCACTAATGCTTTATATTATTACAGCTATTGCAGGAGAAGCAATTCCACTGATTAACACTTTCAAATTAAAAAAAGACATTACCTATACCAAGTTTGATTTATTTAAAAATGATGAAATAAAACTAATTGTAACGGGAATTGGAAAAATTAAAAGTTCTATTGCAACAACCTACATGCTCGTGAAAGATAATCCAAGACCGGGGGATCATATTTTTAACATTGGAATTTGTGGTTCCTCTAATGAAAACTATAAAGTCGGACAGGTTTTTTTAATAAATAAAATTACAGATGCTTCCAATGGAAAGTCTTTTTATCCTGAAACTGTATTTAAACATAATCTTTCAGAAGAACATTTAATTACTTTCGATAAACCAGTAAAGAAAAGTAAAGTTACAAATCTTCCTCCATGCTTAGTAGATATGGAAGCTAGTGGATATTATGAAGCATCCAGTTTGTATTTTCAGTCTCATAGGATTCATCTTATAAAAATTTTAAGTGATTATTTAAAAGGAGAAAAACTTACAAGTGCATTTGTGCAAAGTCTAGTAGAAAAAAACATTCCTACCATAGAAAATATTTTGCATGCAACGCAAAAGACTCTTATCCCCGATTCTAATGTTTTAACAGATTCTGATTACAAGTTATTTGATCAAATTAGTAGCGATCTAAAGCTGAGTACAACACAGAGGTTCCAAGTTTTAGATTTACTGAAAGGATATAAAGTTAGAAAAGGAGAGGACCTAGATTTCTTAAAAGCATACTTAAAAAATAAAAAAACATCTAAATCTGAAAATAAAAAAATATTTGAAGCAATTGTAGAAAGACTTGAGGAAGTAGAAGACGAATGAATGATTTTTCCAACTTTATTAAAACTTTTGATAATATAGCTAATTTAAATAAAAAAAGCATTCCAGAGCGAATTACTCATGCAAAAGGTTATGGAGCTTATGGAACTTTTACAGTGACGCATAACGTAAGCAATTATACCTTGGCTAATTTTTTACAAAAAGAGAACGTTACGCGCGTATTTCTTAGATTTTCTAATTATAAGGGAGAGAGAGGCTTTCCCGATACTTTCAGAGATCCAAAGGGAATAGCTATTAAATTTTTTACTAAAGATGGAATTTTTGATTTAACTGGAAATAATATACCCGTTTTTTTTATAAGAGAACCTTCTTTATTTCCAGAGTTTCTTTTGTCTCAAAAGCGAAATCCTCAAACTAATTTTTTTGACCCAGAGATTTTTTGGAGTTTTTTTGCTAAATATCCTCAAACCTTGCATTCTCTTTTGTTTTACTTTTCAGAAAGAGGAATTCCTAAAAGTTTTCGTCATGCACACTACTATAGTTGTAATGCTTTAAAATTTTATATCTCTCAAAAAGAATACTTTGTGAAATTTCATATTAAAACCTTGCAAGGAATAGAAAACTTATCTTCTAGTGAGGGAGAGGAAATAGCCAAAAAAGAGCCAGACTTTTATGGAAAAGATTTATATTATTCCATTCAAACAAAAAATTTTCCTAAATGGAAAATTTATTTTCAAGCTATTACGCCTGAAGAAATTCAAAAGTTTGCTTTTGATCCCTTTGACGCAACAAAGGTTTGGTCTCAAAAAGAATTTCCTTTACAGGAGTTAGGGATTTTAGAGTTAAATGAAAATCCAAAAGATTATTTTGAAGAAGTAGAAAAATCTACCTTTTCTCCCAATAATTTAGTAAAAGGGATTGAGCTTTCTCCTGACCCAATTTTACAAATGCGCGCTCTTGTATATTCTGACGCTCAACGTGATAGAGTTGGCTTAAATAATTTACAGTATAAAGATATTTTTATAAAACAAGAATTTTCAAAAAATAATATTTTCAGTTTATTGAATGGACAAGCTTCTAAGTGGAATAAGAATTCTTTAGATGCTTTAGATGATTATTTTCAACCCAGAATATTTTTTCAAAGTTTATCTTCTAAACAAAAACAAACAATGAGTTTAGAAATATCTAAAACTTTAAGGGCAGTTACTCAAATTACTCAAGAAAAAGTTTTTGAACTTTTTAGCAAAATAGATTCTGCATTTTCAAAAGATATACAAGCTCAAACTTCTACCTATAGTACTTATCTTTTACACGACTGACTAGTTCAATTACATTTTCAGCTTCAAACTTTTCTTTAAGCTTTTTGGAATAATATTCAACAGTTCTTTTGGAAAGGTTGATTCTCTCTCCTATTTCTTTGGCTGTTAAACCACTTAAAAGCATATTTAAAATTTTATGCTCTTTTTCAGAAAGTTTATATTTGAAAGCAGGGCTCTTAAAATTTTTTGTAAATGGAGACGTTGCGTAAAACTCACCCTTTTGAATTTGTTCAAGAATTTTAGGGATTTTTGTAAGCTCTTCTGATTTGATAATATAACCATCTACTCCTGAATAAATCGCTTCTTTAAAAAATCCTTCTCCCTCGTGCATGGTAAAAACTACAATTTTAGCCTTTGGGTATTTTTTTTTTACTTCGGGAATAAAGCTAATTCCATCGAGTTTAGGCATGTCCAAGTCGGTGATGATAATGTCGGGAGTGGAAATTTTTCCATCCTCTAAAAATTCAAGAGGATTGGAATATGCTCCTTGTAATTCAAAAATTTGAGCTTTTTGTAAAACCTTGCTTAACCCCATTCGAATGATAGGGTGATCATCTATAATCACAACTTTTATCATAGTTAAAGGGTTATATTAAATCTTAACCTGCACTGCGTGCCCAATGATTGGCTCGTTTTCGAATTTTTTCAAATTCAGGTGTAGTAACTTCTGCATTAATGGGGTTGTTAGCTTGAGTAACCATTTCATTCATTTGTTTGACTCTTTCTTTAGAAGGGGGATGTGTACTCAAAGCATCAGATAAACTTGCCATGATAGGGTCCTGTCCTTTTTTAGCTTCTTGTTCCATTCGTAAAAGTTTTTCGTAAAATTTTCCTATGTGAGCCTTAGAATAACCTGCTCGTAAAGAGCGCTTAAATCCTATGCGGTCAGCTTCCATTTCATCTTCTCTAGAATTAGCCATGAATTTATATTTTTGGACTAAAAACCCACCTGCCGCTCCTGCAGCAGCTCCTGCGGCCACAGCTTTAGCTATGCACTCTCTATCCTTAGGAGGGCAGAGAGCCTTTCCTGCAACTGCCCCTAAAATGGATCCAATGAGTCCACCTCCCAGTAAATATTTCCAAGTTTGTTTTTCTTCTTCCTGTGCTAAAGCCATTCTTTCAGCTGTATGCCGAGCTTCAACATGGCCAATTTCATGTCCAATTACACCAGCTAATTCTGCTTCACTATCTGCCATTGCAATGAGGGGAGCTGTAACAAAAATTGTCCCTGCAGGCAAAGCAAAAGCATTCACGTAACCAACTCCAACTACAGTAAAATTATAATGATAAGGTCTACCTTCTAGACCATTTGCATTTACAATGCGGCGCCCAACGTAATTGATATAATTCTGCATTTCAGAATCATTTAAAGGAGGATAGTCTTTTTTCATTTCTGGAAGAACTTGTCTTGTAAGCTCTGCTTCTTCTTCTGGGGTAAGAGCCGCTTTCTGGCCCGTATTATCACCTTCTCTATATCTTCCTTTTTCGCTGCCACTAGAACAAGCAGCTAAAAGAAGAGGAACTGCCTTAAGAAAAGCTTTTCTTCCCATGCTAGTAGAAGTCAATTTTGCAAGTAGAGAATTCAGTTCAATGAGGGCTTTTTGATTTTCCATGGTTTGTTCTCCAATTTTACTTTCGGAAAAGTACAAAAATATAACAAGCATATTTTTGAAATTCTTATTATAATTTTATTTACTTATCTTTTCTTGAATCTAGCGGATTGCAAATCCATTTTCTTTGGCAACAAGTAAAAGTTGTTCTGTGATTTCGTGAATTTGCTTTTGAGTAAAAGAAGATTCAAAATTAGTGAGTTCAAATCTGTAAGTAACTGATTTTTTGTTTTCTGGAATTCCAACTCCGCTGTAAATAGAATTTACATAAGCGGCTTGAATTTCTGGAATTTGTTTTTTTTGGACTAAATCTACATAAGTTTCTGTAAAAGCATATTTCTCTAAAATTAAAGAAATGTCTATATAAGCAGAAGGAAAAAC
>CALDSP010000325.1 GCA_937924465.1 uncultured Leptospiraceae bacterium | reverse complement strand
TTAAATTAAGAAAAACTGACTCTAGTTTAGTACCCTCTAATAAGCGAGAAAATACATCGGCAACTGATTCCCCTCCTAATATAGCAAGTGGTGCCATTGACTCTGCCATTTTTTCTAGTAAATGTTTGTCGGCAAAGGATTGTAATGCTGCTATAAATTCGGGAGTAATGGCTTTGGTTTTTTCGGACATGGCTTTTGCCTCCCCCATAATTTCCGAAAGATAGATATCTTTTTCTTGGTTAATAAATTTGAGCTTTTGTTCTTCTTGCTCTTTTTCTCTTTGAAGTTTAATTTTGGCAATTTCAGAAACTTCTTGTTCAGTTTTCTTTTGATTTTCTAAAGTGAGAGCTTCTGTTTTAGATTCAGACTCTATTTTAGCTAACTCTACTTCTTGCTTTTTCTCAATTTCTTTTTTCTGAAGGCTTGCTAATAAATCTCTGGTTTGAAATTCTGCAATGAGAGATTCCTGTCGAATTTCTTCAACGGCTTTGGTTATAGCTAGTTTAGATTTCTCTCGATTGATAGTTGTATTTTGCTGAATTTGTACTTGCTGAGCTTCCATCATAAGCTTCGCAATTATTTCATCTAAAATTTTAACATTTAAAATTTCCACATCATAGACATGCATGTTGTTTTCTTTAAATGTATAACCTGTTTTTAAATCTTCTCCTAAAATAGTTTTTTTAATAATTGAATAAGCGTTGGTATAAAAAGAATCTACAGTGTACTGCTTTGCTACAGAACGCAGGATTGAACGAAATCGATCGGTTAAAAACTTTACGTAATTTTCTACATTAAACCAAACAGAAGAATCTCCAATAAAATTGAGTCTATAAGAAAGTTTGATTTGAACATTTACAAAGTCTTGGGTTTCTACTTCGATAGTATCTGAAACTTGATTGTTTAAAACTCGCAAATAAACATCTCGAATGAGTTTACTATCAGTTTTTGGATTTCCTGTAGAAAGTAAAAAAACTTCTAGGTATTCATCAAATTCTAGGATATAACTTGCAGGTCCCACAATTACTTTTCTATCCTTAAACTTTCCAACTACCATAACGGCATAACCTGTCCAAACATCAATAGTTACGGCTCCTTCATATTTTGTATCTAATGTAATAGTTCTTGGTGGAGTGAATTTATTTTTTCTTTCAAACGTATCTCCAGAGATTGCAGGAGCAATTACATTTTGAACTTCTTGTTCAACTGATTTTTTTCTACCAAAAGCAGGAACTGCAGTTTGAAATTGAGACTCTTCTTGCACCTGACGTTTTAATTCTTCATTGAGCTCTTTTGCTTTTTGATTACCCGGAAACCAAAGTTCTACTTGTTTGGATTCTAAAATTCTTCTTACGATCACTTCTGTTCTTGGATCGGGTAAAAACATATCTGGACCCTTGCGAAGGGAAACCTCTCCTGTAATTCGATTCATCACATAACGTGCTGTTCCTGCTGGAATAGCTACAGCATAATGAATTTCATTGCCATCATAAGTAATGATTGCATGTTCTTTCCTCGGAAAATAGATCATCATATCTTTTCCAGTAAGAAAAAGCTCATCTCCTTCTTTGTATTCTTTGTAATTAGGAGAATTAGGTTCACCTTCTGTATAAGGTGCTATTACCTTAATGTAAATACCTTTAATTTCACTGAGCTCAATTGCTTTAAATTTTCTTTGTCCTTCTTTTTCTATAAAGACTTCTGTTGGTTCTGGAAATACAACTTCTGGTCCTCTCACGTAACGTTTATTTCCATTCTCATCTAATAAAATACAGTATTCTAACCTTTCAAGAGTAACAGCGTCTCTTGTATAATTGTTGTTTTCATCCTTAACAACTTCAATTCCTGTTGGAGGAATATAAAAAGAAACCTCCGTTCCTTTTATAAGCAATTGCTTTCCTAGGGTAAGTTGATTGATATCAAATGTGAGAGAGGTTTCTTTTTCTGTGATTTTTATGACAGCCTTATTCCAGTTTTCTTTTGCAGAAATTTCATCATAGACTCGCACAACTAAATATTGGTTTGAACGCAAATGATGACCCTTGACTACACTTACCATTTGCCCAGGCCAAAGAGGAAAAGCCACTGGACCTGGAATATTTACTTTATGTCCAATGTCTAATTCACTCATATTATTTACAGTACCGTGTTTTGGATGCGAATTATCTTTAGCTGGATTTTTTAATACCAAATACCAACCCTCAGGAGCAATGGCAAAGGTTTGAATGGAACTTTCTAGAATACATTTTTCAAAACGTTTTGTAACTTCATTAAAAAGAATTGGTTGGTCTGTATTAGAAAGGCTAGCTTTATAAGGTCCCACATAAACATTTATGTTTCCTTTGGTTTGATCTGAAATGAAAGCATACTCATTTGGAGATAAAATTAAATCTCGTTCCCTTTGTCTTTCCTCTGGCATATTCACCTTCCCAAAAAGTAATGTACAGGTATAATTATGCAAAAATTTTTTGCAATGATTTTATTTCATAATAAAATAAGCCCTTATGTTCCATCTTTTAATTTTCCTAAAATATTTTTTTTTTGCGATGGGTGCTTTTTAGTGGAAAAAATGAGTTTAAAAAAAGAGGTTTTTTACACTTTTTTACCGAAATTCTCAAAAAATAATTCTAAATCTCCGATATGAATTTAGAGGATTCTACTTTACATTTCTAGACATGTAAATAATGTATCCTAAAACTCTAAAAAATTCGAGGAATGAAGACATTATGAAGTGGATTACAACAACTCTCATACTATTTTTTACTTTCAGTCTCTCCGCTCAGGGTGGTGCTAATGTAGAGGAGGATGTATATGCATACCAAAAATCTGAATCTGTATTAAAATCAGAAGAAGGTTTTGATGCAAAAATCAAAGAACTCAATGACAAACTTAGAAGACACACTGTGCTACTGAGACAAAAAATCATTGCTCTTCCCGCCAAAACAATTTTAACTAAAGGAAAAGAAAATTCAAATGGAGACTGCGAAGAAGCAAAAGACCAAACAGCTAGCGACAATACCTGCATTAAACTAGAAGTCTTTGACTTCCAAGATTCTGAGTGGGGGCTTTCTGACTTAGGTCTAGGTTCTAGGGCTAAATACATGACTATTTTTTATCAAAGTGGATCAAAAGGCACAGGGGATCCAATGAGAGAACCTCCTGGGGATATTAAAAAAATTGTGTTTAGTTCTACAGCTAGAGACTTTAAAAGTAATGTGGTGAATCATATTACTATCGAAGATGCACAGCCAGCAGGAGACAATAAAGGTGTTACAAACTTTGATGGTGGACCTCATGATGAACAAGTTACCATTTACTACAAAAATGGTTTTCCTACAATTTGGATTGATCCAAAAGGAGAAATAGAAAGTATAAGTCAGAAAGGGGTTGGAAAATACAAACTCAAAGTTGTAGAGAATACTAAAACTCACCCAATCAGAAATACAATGAAAAAAGGTTTTATAATTAAAAATCTTGATTATTTTAACAAACTTTTTGCAAATATTGCGGATACAAACGAAAGATATGCTCTTAAAAAATACAAAGAAAGTGGCGACTACATGAAAAGCATTTTAAAATACTAATTTGCGTTACATAAAACGTTGTGAAAATTGTTTTCGTGAAGTAAGATTCCCTCTTGATAAGGGGGTCTTACTTGTTACTTGTCCCTATTGTAAATATGTATTTAAAGTTAATCCAGATGATATTCTCACTTATTCAGAAGGAAGATTTGATTTAACTCCTGCGCCATCTACTACTCATCTCTATTCTAAATTCTACTATCCCTTTCAAAAAGAAAGTATTCAAAAAGTAATAGTAATACTGCTTTTTTCTTTACTCTTTTTAAACTTATTCAAATCTTTCGGTGGATTTTCTAACCAAACAAATCATAAACAACACCAACAGGAATACACTCCACCTCATCCTTTAGAATCTCAAGATACTGAAAACTTAGAATATATTTGAACCTACTTATCTTAGAACCTCAGGAATTTGACGGAAAAAACTATCATATAACAGGAAGAAAAAAAGAACATATTCTTGCAGTTTGGAAGCTAAAACAAGGTGAAGACTTTCCTGCCGGTAAACTGAACGAAAGTTATGGTATAGCTAAATTTATCCATAAATCTAACAGTGAAATTATTTTAGACTATACTCCTCTTAGAACTTTAAAAAAATCTACAATTTCTATACAAGTTTACTCTGCCTTTCAAAGACCACAAACTACGAAAAAACTCTTACAGCTTTGTGCTACTTGTGGAGTTAGAAAAATTTTATTTTTCCCGTTTGATAAATCTGAAAAAGCTTATGAAACCTCCAGTCTTTGGAAAAACAAAGCTTATGAACAAGAACTTATTTTAGGTTTAGAACAAGGAAAACGAGTAGAAATGCCCATAGTAGAATATAGTTTCAATCTCAAACAAAAAATTAATTTTCAATTTCCACAAATTTGTTTTTTGCTAGATTTAGAAGGTAAGAGAATTTTTGAATATAAAAACTTTTTAGATACTAAGAAAAATAACCATTTTGGATTGATTTTAGGTCCAGAAGCTGGAATTACAAAAAAAGATAGAGAATTTTTTATCCAAAAGGGAACTCTACCTTTGAATCTATCCAATAATATTCTTCGATCTGAATTTGCGCTTGCTTTTGCACTTTCACAATTGGAGTTGGTTTTAGGGAGTTTAGATTGAGTATTCTTCAGAGAATTGACCAAGTGATTGAATTTTTAGAACTTCTAAAAAATTCAAAAGAATTAGAACAAAACATAGAAAAAACTATCACAATCATTTTGAATAATATCAAGCAAGAAAGACCTTTGCTTGTTTGTGGAAATGGTGGCTCTGCCAGTGATACCGAACACATTACAGGGGAACTTGTGGGACGTTTTTTAAAAGAACGAAAAGCAATTCATGCAATTAGCTTAGTTTCTAATTCAGCAGCAATGACTGCGTGGGCAAATGATTATGATTATGAAACGGTTTTTGCAAGACAAGTAGAAGCCCATGGAAAAAAAGGAGGTGTTCTTTGGGCAATTTCTACTAGTGGAAACTCCAAAAACGTTGTTCACGCAATTCACAAAGCAAAAGAACTAGGACTTTCTGTTATAGGAATGACGGGTAAGGGAGGAGGTAAGATAAAAGAGCTTTGCGACGTACTGCTAGATGTACCGTCTAAGGATACTCCTCGCATTCAAGAAATGCATATTGTATTATATCATTACATTTGTGAGGAACTAGAAAGAAGATATATGGAAGAAGTATTGTAAAACTGAAAATCTTTAATAAAATTTAATCTTGTTTTGGTTTTAAATATTTTCCATAAATATAACCCTTCCGTTTTGTATCATAGTACCAAGGAAACTCTTGTAATATATCAGATTGAAGTTCCTTTTCTTGAACTGGAAGTGCTAATACTTCTATTCCTTTTTTGAGTCGTTTGATTCTTTTTGAATTCACTGTAGGTTTTTCTCGTAAATTCACTTCTTGGGTTGTATAATAAATTTGATATTGAACTGTAGCTTCTTCTTTTACTGCATTTGAAAAGTTTTCTTCATTTGAAATTGTTTCCTTGTGAACTTTTTCTGTCGAACTTTCTGAATCAGATTTTATTTCTTGTGCTTCTTTATTTGAAAGATGATTCTTTTGATTTTGATTTATAACTTGATTTTTTAATATATATAAATTATATCCAAAATAAAAAATTACAAAAAAAACCAACAATAAACTAACCAGTATAAATTTATCTTTCTTTTCCAGCTCAGTTTCATAAAAATGATTTTTTGATTGCTCTAAGTCTTTTAAAACTTCTTCACAAGACCCATATCTTTTTTGAGGATCTTTTTCTATCATTTTTAAACAAATTTTTTCTAAATATTTATAAGGTTTTGGTAAACTCAATGGCTTTGGTGTAAAAGATAGAGGATTTGTTTTATCTTGAAAAGAATCAGAAGCAAGAAGACTTATTCCACTAAGTTTTTCATAAAAAATCATTCCTAAAGAATAAATATCGGAAGAAGGTTGAAGTTCTCTTCCCTTAAACTGTTCTGGAGAAGAATAAAGGGGTGTACCTAAATACGTTCCTACTTTAGTAATTTCAGTCATTTCAGAATCTAAAAGTTTTAGTATTCCAAAATCTATTAAATAGGGATGATTTTCTTTATCTAAAAGAATATTAGATGGTTTTATATCTCTATGCAAAATTTTTTCTGAATGGATATAACTTAAAGCTTGAAGAACTTTTTTAAATACTAGAACAAATTCCTCTAATTTTAGTATTTTCATTTTCTCTTTTAGAGAACCACCCTCTACATATTTCATTACAATATTGAGTTCATCACGAGTCTCAAAAACATCAAAAATAGGAACAATATAAGGATGATCCAATTGAGCATGATAGATCAGTTCTCTTTTAAATCTTTCAAATTCATGATGATTTTTTTTTGGAAGTTTTTTCAATACAACCTCTCTTCCTAATTTTATGTCATGAGCAAGAAAAACTTTTTCAGAGTTTTGAATTGGTTCTTGAATTTTGTATCTATGTTGTTTTGAAGTTAGTTTATGTTCTTCCATTTTTCATTTTATCCTCAATTGCTTTTAGAATAAGCTGGGCTTTTTGAATATTCTTTTTTGCTATTTTTAAATTAAAATCTTCGTCTTCATGCAAACTTTTATTTCCGTAGTATTGAATATTATTAACTCTTGACATATTTCATTTGGAAAAAGTTTACTTTCTTTAATTTCCTTAATCAATTCTTGAAAAGATTTTTTAGAATTATTAAATGTCTCTGGTTTTAGATGCATGAGCAATTTCTTTAATTTTAATTCAACTAGTTTTCTAATCATGGCAATTCCAGCACAAGGAAGTATTTCTGTAACATGTTCAATATTTTCTATAATAAGTTTACCCGGTTCACTTATAAATAGAGAAATAGGTTTTTCTTTTTCATTATGAGTTTTTGTTTTTAAATTCACATAATTAAACTTAATCTCTATCTCATCTCCAAGAATTAACTCTAGGGGATGAACTTCTTTTAAGTTTCGAAATGTATGTTTTTTTTGATTTAAAAAAATAAGTTCCTTATTGCTTGTAAAAATTCTAGTTCCATTTGTTGAGCTATCTATAATTTCTAAAGAATTTTCCTTTGTTCATTTTACTTCACAATGCTTTCTAGAAACATACTGATTTAGAATTTGAAAATTCGTATCCTCATCTCTTCCTATTTGAATAGGAGTATTCAATTCCAAGTTAATTTTTTTATCATCGTATAAAATATAAATAAATATGTCCATAGTTTGATTCATTCTTTTACTTATTTATATTTTTTAAATTATTTTTTATTTATTCTTGCAAGTATAGAATGAATTTTTTTAAATTTGAACTTAAAAACACTCTGGATAAACTGCCTTGAGGTTTATTTCTAAAATAATTAAATGGTATTTGCTAACTCTATAATTTTTTGATCTTGGAATACTTTTTTAAATTTATAATATCGAAATTTTCCCAAAGAATAAACGATCTTAGAAAGTAAAGAATTCGGATACCATACTTCTTCCTCTAAACAACCTAATTCTTCCAAATGAATAGATTGAAAATACTCTATTGCTTTGTTAAAAAAAAAGAATCTTTTTGATAATGAGATCTTGATTCCTAATAAATATCCTTCCTTTAAAAAAGGATTTAAAACTTTTTTATCTATTACAACGGATAGTAAATAAATGTCTTCTTGTATGTGTTTCAAACTTTTCATTTCAAAAAACATTCGAAGAGTTTGAGAATTACTAAGTTGAATAAAGTGAATTTTTTCTGGAAGAGGAGATCTCTTTCCATAACGCTTGAGTTTAGCAAGTTGAGAATAATTGGCAAGTGTAGTTGTTTTTTCTAGTTTATATTTATAATAGTCTTCTTGGTAACGAAATTTCAAACCCTTAGTTAAAGAATAAAGACCTCTTTCAACATCGGACCAAATTTCCTTTCCTATTGTATAAGCTACAAATATACTCACAACTGATTCTACTGAAAATAAATCTTCTGGCTTTAGTAAATAAAATATCATTGAAATAATAAAACCTAGAAAAAGTCCAAAATATTTTCCAAAGCTAGAATCAATCAAAGAATATGCAGATTGCGTTCCTGAATTTACATCTCTTACATATTCTTCAAAAGGATTAAAAAGAACATGAGTGGAATTGATATCTCTAGAATAAGGATAAAGAATGATATGAAACTCTAAAAAATCATACTTATAAAATTGACTCGGATTTTTTAATTCGATATCAAAAAAATTTTTTTTAGCTTTGGGATAGTGAACTCGAATCATAAGCCATATAAAAATAAGTAAGAGACTTGCTTTTAAACACTTAAAAATTTATGTACATTTGCTGCACATTTTCTTCCTTCACTGATTGCCCAAACAATTAAGGACTGTCCGCGCCTAACGTCTCCACATGCAAAGACTTTTGGAATGGAAGTTAAAAAATCGTTTTCTTTTCTTCCAAAACTTGCTTTTATGTTTCCTGTTTTGTCTAATTCTAAACCTAAATCAATTAATTGTTGAATGAATCCTTCTCGAACTGGATGTACGAATCCCATAGCCAAAAGAACTAAATCGGCAGGCCATTC